>NZ_WPCD01000089.1:0-13830 GCF_009741955.1 Halogeometricum sp. CBA1124
TACTTCGGCGACGCGCGACCAGCGAGGGCGACTTCCACGAGGGCTCAACTTCGCGGGCGTCTTCGACACGCCGAACGTGTTCTTCTGCAACAACAACCAGTGGGCCATCTCGGTCCCCAGAGAGCGACAGACGGCCGCGGAGACCATCGCGCAGAGGCCGTCGCCTACGCTTCGAGGGCGTGCAGGTGGACGGGATGGACCCCCTCGCCGTCTACGCCGCCACGCGGGCGGCCGTCGACAAGGCGAAGAATCCCGGCGAGGGCGAACGCCGGCCGACGCTCATCGAGGCGGTGCAGTACCGCTTCGGCGCGCACACCACGGCGGACGACCCGAGCGTCTACCGCGACGACGACGAGGTGGAGAAGTGGAAGGCAAAGGACCCGATTCCGCGACTGGAGACGTTCCTCCGGGAGACCGGCCGCTCGACGACGAGGCGGTCGAGGCGATTCAGGCCGACGTGAAAGACCAGGTAGCAGAAGCAATCAAGGCAGCCGAGGCCGAACCCCGACCCGAACCGGACGAGATGTTCACGCACGTCTTCGCTGAGATGACGCCCGAGATAGAGGCGCAAGCCGAGGCGTTCGCGGAACTGTACGCGGAGTACGGCGACGAAGGGTTCCTCCGAGAGTAAACAATGAGTCAGAGTCAACAGACGCAGAATCTCACGTTGGTACAGGCGGTACGGGACGGTCTCTACACCGAAATGAAGGCGGACGACAGCGTGGTCGTCATGGGCGAGGACGTCGGCAAGAACGGCGGCGTCTTCCGCGCGACCGAGGGCCTCTGGGACGAGTTCGGCGACGACCGGGTTATCGACACCCCCCTCGCGGAGTCCGGCATCGCCGGGACGGCCATCGGCATGGCCGCGATGGGGATGCGACCGGTCGCGGAGATGCAGTTCTCCGGCTTCATGTACCCCGCGTTCGACCAGATAGTGAGCCACGCGGCCCGCCTGCGCACCCGCAGTCGCGGCCGGTTCACCTGTCCCCTCGTCGTCCGCGCCCCCTACGGCGGCGGCATCCGCGCGCCGGAACACCACTCGGAGTCCAAGGAGGCGTTCTACGTCCACGAGGCGGGCCTGAAAGTCGTCATGCCCTCCACGCCGTACGACACGAAGGGGCTCCTCATCTCGGCCATCCGCGACCCCGACCCGGTCATCTTCCTCGAACCGAAACTCATCTACCGCGCGTTCCGCGGCGACGTGCCCGAGGACGACTACGAGGTGCCCCTCGGCGAGGCGGCCGTCCGCCGCGAGGGGACGGACATCTCCGTCTACACCTATGGCGCGATGACCCGGCCGACCCTCGAAGCGGCCGAGAACCTCGACGAGGAGGGCGTCAGCGTCGAAGTCGTCGACCTGCGCACCGTCTCGCCGATGGACGAGGAGACCATCGTGGAGTCGTTCAAGAAGACGGGGCGCGGCGCCGTCGTCCACGAGGCGCCGAAGACGGGCGGCCTCGGCGCGGAGATAACCGCGACGATTCAGGAGGAGGCGCTGCTCCACCAGGAGGCACCCATCACGCGCATCGCGGGCTACGACGTGCCGTACCCCCTCTACGCCCTCGAAGACTACTACCTCCCGTCGGTCGCGCGGGTCGAAGAAGGTATCCGCGACGCGGTGGAGTTCTGAACGATGGCTACGAAGGAATTCAAACTGCCCGACGTAGGCGAGGGCGTCGCCGAGGGCGAACTCGTCACGTGGCACGTCTCCCCCGGCGACACGGTCACCGAGGACCAGGTGGTCGCGGAGGTGGAGACGGACAAGGCGCTGGTCGACGTTCCGTCGCCGTACGACGGGACGGTGAAGGAACTGCTCGCCGAGGAGGGCGAGATGGTCCCCGTCGGCACCGTCATCATCACCTTCGACGTCGAAGGCGAGGGTGACGAGGCCGCCGCCGAGAGCGAGGCGGGCGACGGTACCGAGGCGGGCGCAGACGCCGAGCGACCGACGAGGCGCGACGGCCGAAGAGACGGCGGAGACGTCGTCCGGCCGCGTGTTCGCGTCCCCGAGCGTCCGCAAACTCGCGCGCGAACTCGACGTGGACGTGGCCGCCGTCTCGGGCACGGGTCCGAGCGGCCGGGTGACCGAGTCCGACGTGCGCGCGGCCGCGGAGTCCGACGACGAGGCGGAGACGGGCGGGCCGCGGGAGGTGTCGTTCTCCGGCGAGTCGGCCGTCTCGAAGCGCGGCGACGCCGGCAACGGCGAAGTCTCGTCGGCCGCGTCGGCGTCGCAGTCGGCGGCCGGCCGGGAGAAGACGCTAGCCGCGCCCGCGACGCGGCGCGTCGCCCAAGAGGAGGGCGTGAACATCGACGACGTGCCGGCGACCGAACGACGGGACGGCGAGGCGTTCGTCTCCGCCGCGGCCGTCCGGGAGTACGCCGAGGCCCAGCGCGCGGCACAGGAGGCCGACGCGGAGGCGCTTGCGGCCGAGGAGGGCGCCGGCGAGGCGGCCGAGGCGGAGGCGTCCGCCGCGACCGAATCCGCGGATGCGGCTCCCGCGGCCGGCGAACGCGTCCCCTACCGGGGCGTCCGCCGGGCCATCGGGAACCAGATGGAGACGTCGAAGTACACCGCGCCGCACGTCACGCACCACGACGAGGTGGACGTGACCGAGTTGGTCGACCTCCGCGAGGAACTGAAGCCCCTCGCCGAGGAACAGGGCGTCTCGCTCACGTACATGCCGTTCGTGATGAAGGCCGTCGTCGCGGCCTGAAGGAGTTCCCGTTCATGAACTCCCAACTCGACGAGGAGAACGAGGAGATAGTGCTCCGCGAGGAGTACAACGTCGGCGTCGCCACCGCGACGGACGTCGGCCTGATGGTGCCCGTCGTCCACGGCGCGGACGGCAAGGGCCTGTTGGACCTCGCGCGCGAGATGAACGAGAAGGTGCAGAAGGCCCGCGAGCGGAAGATATCCCCCGACGAGATGCAGGGCGGCACCTTCACCATCACCAACGTCGGGGGCATCGGCGGCGAGTACGCGACACCCATCATCAACTACCCCGAGGTGGGTATCCTCGCTCTCGGTGCCATCAAGGAGAAACCCCGCGTCGTCGACGGCGACGTCGTCCCGCGGAAGGTGCTGACGCTGTCGCTATCGTTCGACCACCGCGTCGTCGACGGCGCGGTCGGTGCGCGATTCACGAACAAGGTCAGGGAGTACCTCGCGAACCCCAAACTCCTCATGCTCGAATAAATGGTCGTTGGAGACATCTCGACAGGAACTGAGGTACTGGTCGTCGGCGCGGGACCGGGCGGCTACGTCGCCGCCATCCGCGCGGCGCAACACGGACTGGACACGACGCTGGTGGAGAAGGACGCCTACGGCGGCACCTGCCTGAACCACGGCTGTATCCCCTCGAAGGCGTTCATCACCGCGTCGTCGCTGGCCCACGAGGCGGGCCACGCCGAGGAGATGGGCATCCACGCGAACCCCGCGGTGGACATGTCGCAGATGCGCAGTTGGAAGGACGACGTGGTGGACGGACTCACCGGCGGCGTCGAGAAACTGTGCAAGGCCAACGGCGTCAACCTCATCGAGGGGACGGCGCGGTTCAAGGACGACGGCGCGGTGCGCATCGAACACGGCGGCGAGGGGCAGGGCTCCGAAACCGTCGAGTTCGAGCACTGCATCGTCGCCACAGGCTCTCGCCCGATACAGATTCCGGGGTTCGAGTTCGCCGACGACCCCATCTGGTCGTCGCGGGACGCACTCGCGGCCGACTCGGTGCCGAACGAACTCGTCGTCGTCGGCGCGGGCTACATCGGCATGGAACTGTCGACGACGTTCGCGAAACTCGGCTCCGACGTGACTGTCGTGGAGATGCTGGACGACGTGCTCCCGGGCTACGAGGACGACGTCGCCCGCGTCGTCCGCACGCACGCCGAGAGCCTCGGCATCGACTTCCACTTCGGCGAGGGCGCGAGCGGTTGGTCGCCCGACGGCGACGGCGCCGTCGTCGAGACGGAGACGGAGGACGGCGAGACGGCGTCGTACCACGCCGACAAGGTGCTCGTCGCCGTCGGCCGGTCGCCGGTCACCGACACCCTCGACGTGGCGAACGCCGGCCTGGAACCGAACGAGAACGGCTTCCTCGAGACGGACGACCGGATGCGGACGGACGTCGAGCACATCTACGCCGTCGGCGACGTGGTGGCCGACTCGCCGATGCTGGCGCACGTCGGGTCGAAAGAGGGCATCGTCGCGGCCGAACACGTCGCGGGCGAACCCGCGGCCTACGACGCGCAGGCCGTCCCCGCCGCGGTGTTCACCGACCCCGAGATAGGGACGGTGGGCATGACCGAGGCGGAGGCCGAGGAGGCGGGCTTCACTCCCGCCGTCGGCCAGATGCCGTTCAACGCCTCCGGGCGCGCGATGACGACGGGCCACACCGACGGTTTCGTCCGCGTCGTCGCCGACGAGGACAGCGGCTTCGTCCTCGGGGGCCAGATAGTCGGCCCCGAAGCCTCGGAACTCGTCGCCGAACTCGCACTCGCCATCGAGATGGGCGCGACGCTCGAAGACGTGGCCGGCACCATCCACACCCACCCCACCCTCGCCGAGGCGGTCATGGAAGCCGCCGAGAACGCGCAGGGACAGGCGATTCACACGCTGAACCGGTGAGCTAAGCCGCCGGGCAGCGCCCTCTGCTCTCCGCATCGAGGGCGACTAGAAGGCTATTTGTCGGATCGAGCGAATGTCGAAACATGGTACTTCTCGTCCCCTTCGACGGGTCGGAACTCGCGGCGGCGGCGCTCACGCGGGCGACGCAGTTCGGGTACGCCTTCGACGAGGACACCCTCGCGGTGAGCGTGATTCCCGACGGGAACGTCGAGTACGCCCGCGAGCGCGGGTGGCTCGACGCGGGCGAGGCGTTCGACCGAGAGACGGTGGTCTCGCGACTGCACGAACGGGTGGCCGACCGCAGTCCGAGCGCCGACTTCCAGTACGAGGTGGTGGACCGCTACGCGACGCCGGGGACGATAGCGAACCGGCTTCGCAAGGTGGCCAGACGCGAGGAGGCGTCGATGGTGTTCGTCGGCAGCGAGAACGCCGGCCACATCGTCACGACCCTCAGTAGCGTCGGGAGCAGAGTCGCCGCGGACGGAGCGTACGACGTGGTGGTCGTCCGCCACCGCCAGCCCCGCGAAATCCCCGCGCTGTCGGCGGCCGGCGAGCACCGTACGTCGGAGCCGAGAGTCGACCTCTCCGACGTGGACTGACCGGGGCGCCCCGACCGGTCAGACGCCGGTATCGTCCGCGAGAGCGTCAACTATAGCTATTCTTTCGGCGCGCGTACGGGGAGTGTATGAGCAAGACACAGCAGCGAGCGGAGATAACCGGCCTGCGCATCGTCTCGCTGGTCGTCGACGACGTCGACGACGCCATCGAGTTCTACACGCAGACGCTCGGCTTCGAGGTGAAGGCGGACGACGACTTCGAGATGGACGGACGGGCGGGCCGATGGGTCACGGTGGGCGTCCCCGGACAGGACGTCGAGATTTCGCTCGTCGAGGCGGAGGAACCGTACTACGACGAGAACACGCAGACGCTCCTGGAGTCGAAGCGCGGGACCGAGACGTGGTGGACGTTCCGGACGCCGGACTGCGAGGCGTCCGTCGCCGCCCTCCGGGACGCCGGCGTCGAAATCACGCAGGAACCGCGGACGTACCCGTGGGGCACCGAAGCGATGTTCGCGGACCCCTCCGGCAACCAGTTCAGCCTGTTCGAGTACGCGGAGTGAACCGTCGCCGCCGCCGCGGTCACGCGGGTCCACCGCGGTCCCTTCGTCGCCGTCACTCCGTACTGTCTCACTCCAGCGTCACCGTCACTCCAGCGTCGCCTCAGTCCACCATCACCGTTACTCCAGCATCGCCGTCGCCGCCGCGCGGACCTGCGACAGCCCGTTCTCCCGAAGCGCCCGCGGCAGCCGTCTTCGGCCGTTCTCGACCGCGTCTCTGAGCGCCGCCGTCGCCTCCCGTGAGACGCCTTCGCCGTGGCCGACGAGGACGCGTTCGGGGTCGTAGTCGAGGAGGAACCGGGGCGTCAGCAGTCGCTGGGTGAGGTACAGGCCGAGGCGTTCGTCGCCGACGGTGTAGGGCGAGGCGGTGCCGAGCGACTCCGGGACGTACAGCGTGTCGTCGGACGGCCGGTGGGCGACGCCCTCTGACCAGCCCGGAAACGGCGCGAGTTCGCGGACGCGGAAGCCCGAGTCGCCGAGGCGGCCGTCGAACCGTTCGACGGGGGCGTCGACCCGGTCCGCGACGCGCGGGAGCCACCGCGGTATCGACACGGGGACGTCGTGGCGGGCGGCGAACGCGCCGGCGTCGCGGGCGTGGTACGCCGAGAGGACGGCCACGCCGGCGACCGAACCGAGTTCGGCGACGGCGTCGTCGATTCCGGCGGCGTCGAGCGGGTCGAACAGCCAGACGCCGCCGTCGTCGGCGACGACGGCGTGACTCGCCCTGCGCGCCGTCTCCCGCGGATGGGAGAGCCAACTCAACCCGCGGTCCCAGTCGGCGGCGACGACGAAGTCGGCCGACGCCGACCGGTCGTACATCGTCATAGTTCGGCCGTCGACCGAGCGAGGTAAAAACGTGTCCCGAAGGGGCGAGAGTGCGTTCGGTGGGAGCGGTCGCTGCGGGCGGGAGACGGCGGGCGACGGAGGACGGGCGACGCCGTGGTCGGTGCCCGCGCCCGTCGTCGTCCGCGTCGGCGCTACTGGTCGGACTTCGGCAGGATACTGTACCCCTCGAACACCTTGCCGAGGCGGTACATCGAGGCGACGACGGCGTCGCAGGACGGTCTGACGGCCGGTTTCGGGACGAAGCCGACGGAGAGGCCGGCGACTTCGAGCATCGGCAGGTCGTTCGCGCCGTCGCCGACGGCGACGGTGCGGGAGAGTTTCACGCCGAGGTCGGCGGCCAGCGACTCCAGCGCCTCGTCCTTCGTCCCCTCGACGAGCGGTCCCTCCACCTCGCCGGTGAGACGCCCGCCCTCGACGGGGAGACGGTTGGCGACGATAGTGTCCACTTCGACGCCCTCCGCCTCCAGAGCGCGTTCGACGCCGCGTTCGAAGCCGCCGGTGAGGATGGCGACGTGGTGGCCGGCGTCCCGGAGGCGGGCGATGAGGTCCGCGGCGCCCGGCCGGAGGGTCACGTCACGTACGCCTCCTCGGCGGACTCCTCGTCGAGTCCGTCGAGGAGGGCGGCGCGTTCGCGGAGGCTGTCGGCGTAGGAGATCTCGTCGTTCATCGCGCGGTCGGTGATGTCGGCCATCTCGTCGGCCACGTCCATCCGGCGGCCGAGGAGTACCGTCATCTCCGAGTCCGAGAGCGTTCCGTCGAAGTCGAAGGCCACGAGTCGCATGTCCCCCACTTCGCTCCGCAGGGTTTGAAACCAACCCATCCAGTCGGACTCCGAACCGGCCCCGACGAGCGACCGGAGTGACGAACGTGAGCAGTTCACACAGCTAAAACCGCCGTCGAAGAAACCCTTAACCGCGGACATACGGTGGGTACGCGCATGAAGGTACTCGTCACAGACCCCATCGACGATGCGGGTCTGGAACGCCTTCGTGAAGCGGGTCACGAAGTCGAGACTGCCTACGACGTAGCGGGCGATGCACTGTTGGACGCGGTGGCCGACGCGAACGCACTCGTGGTCCGTTCCGGCACCGAGGTGACCGACGAGGTGTTCGAGGCCGCACCCGACCTCGTCATCGTCGGACGCGCCGGCATCGGCGTCGACAACATCGACATCGACGCCGCCACCGACCACGGTGTCATCGTCGCGAACGCGCCGGAGGGGAACGTCCGCGCCGCCGCCGAACACACGGTGGCGATGGCGTTCGCCGCCGCGCGGTCCATCCCGCAGGCGCACGCCCGACTCAAGACCGGCGAGTGGGCCAAGGGCGACTACCTCGGCACGGAACTGAACGCAAAGACGCTGGGCATCGTCGGCCTCGGCCGCGTCGGGCAGGAGGTGGCCAAGCGACTCGACGGCATCGGCATGGACCTCGTGGCCTACGACCCCTACATCAGCGAGGAACGCGCCGACCGCCTCGGCGCGGAACTCGTCGAGTTCGAGGCGTGTCTCGAACGCGCCGACTTCCTGACGGTCCACACGCCGTTGACGCCCGAGACGAAGGACCTCATCTCGACCGAGGAGTTGGAACTGATGGGCGGCGGCTACCTCGTCAACTGCGCCCGCGGCGGCGTCGTGGACGAGGCGGCCCTCGCCGCGGCCGTCGAGAACGGGACGCTCGACGGCGCGGCCATCGACGTGTTCGCGGACGAACCGGTCTCGCCGGACAACCCGTTGTTGACCGTCGACGAAGTCGTCGTCACGCCGCACCTCGGCGCGTCCACCGAGGCGGCACAGGAGAACGTCGCCACCTCAATCGCCGACCAGATAGACGCCGCGTTCCACGGCGAACCCGTGATGAACGCGCTGAACGCGCCGTCGGTCGACAAGAGCGCGTTCCCGCGCATCCGCCCCTACATCGACCTGGCGGAGACGGCGGGCAAGATAGCCGCGCAACTGCTCGACGGCCGCATCTCCAAGGTCGAAGTCGCCTACGAGGGCGACATCGCCGAGGAGGAGGTGGAACTCGTCACCGCCTCCGCGCTGAAGGGCGTCTTCGAACCGCTGGAGTGGCAGGTGAACGCGGTCAACGCGCCGAGCATCGCCGAGGAACGCGGCATCGACGTCACGGAGTCGAAGTCCCGACAGGCGGAGGACTTCCAGAGCCTCGTCACCGTCACCGTCGGCAACGACGAGAACTCGCTGTCCATCTGCGGCACCCTGTTCGCCGGGGACGACCCGCGCATCGTCCGCATCGACGGCTACCGCGTCGACGCCATCCCGCACGGCCAGATGCTCGTCGCCCGCAACTACGACAAGCCCGGCGTCATCGGCTTCATCGGCACCGTCCTCGGCGACAACGACGTCAACATCGCGGGGATGTTCAACGCCCGTCGCCACGAGGAGGGCGGCGAGGCAATCACCGTCTACAACCTCGACGACCCCGTCCCGGACGCGGTCAGAGAGAAACTGCTGGCGGACGAGCGCATCACGGACGTGAAGTACCTCACGCTGAACGGCACGGACGAGTAGCGAACGGAGCGAGAACGAAGGACCGCTTTCGACTCGGTCGGACCGACGCCCGTCAGAGACCCGACTGCCGCACCCACGCCTTGTAGCGCCGTCTGAGGCGCGTCCACTGCTCGTCGACCGTCTCGGCTAGCCGCCGGAAGACGGGCGTCGTGGATTCGGACGAGGCGCGCGACGCGGGCGGCGCCCGCGCGAGTTCTTCCGGCGACTGCGCTTCCGCCGACGCGGCGGCGTCCGGCGACGCGGCACCGTCCGCGTCGATGAGTCGCTCGTAGCGGTCGATGACGTCCTGTCGCTGGTCGCGCGTCTCTCGAAGCGTGCGGCGGAGTTCCTCGTTCTCGCGGCGTAACCGCGTCACTTCCTCTCTGAGCGACGACACGTTCCCGTGTCCGTCGGTCCGAGCGCTCAGTTCGTCTGTCCGAGCGCTCAGTTCGTCTGTCCGAGCGCTCAGTTCGTCTGTCCGAGCGCTCGGGTCACCGGTTCGCGCGTTCTGTTCGGCGTCTCCCGACGCGTCGCGGGGTTCGGTTCGCGACTCCTCGCGAACCGGAAACGTCCGCGACCCGTTCGACCCACCGCTCACCGTCCCGGTCGGCATCGTTGGCGAGGGCATGTCCGGGAGGAAGGACCGCGGCGGCAAGAAGTTACGTCAGACCGGCGTCATTCACAGTTCAGAAGGCGTGAGAGTCGGGTTTTCTTACTCTGCGCCGATGTGCTCCAGCACCTGCTCCGTCGAGTTCGGCACGGGTTCGGGTTCGCCGCCCGCCTCGAACGCCGCGTCGGGGTCCTTCAGGAGGTGGCCGGTGGTGAGACAGACCACGTCCTCGTCGGCGGCGACGACGCCATCACCGCGGAGTTTGCGGAGGCCGGCGACGGAGGCGGCGGAGGCGGGTTCGACGCCGATGCCCTCGCGCGCTAAGTCGCGTTGCGCCTCGGTTATCTCCTCGTCGGAGACGGCGACGGCCGTCCCGCCCGTCTCGCGGATGCCGGGGAGCGCTTTCGGGGCGTTGACCGGGTTGCCGATGCGGATGGCCGTCGCCCGCGTCTCCACCTCCTCCCAGCGCTTCGTGTCCGCCCATCCGTGCTCGATGGCCTCGACCATCGGGGCCGCGCCCTCGGCCTGCACGCCGGTGAGTTTCGGCACCTGTTCGGGGTCGAGCGACCCCGACTGGACGAGTTCGCGGAACGCCTTGTAGAGCGCCGAGGTGTTGCCCGCGTTGCCGACCGGCAGGACGATTCGGTCGGGGAAGCGGCCGTAGTCGTCGCGGAACTCCTCCAGAATCTCCAGCCCGATGGTCTTCTGTCCCTCCAGTCGGAACGGGTTGAGCGAGTTCAGGAGGTAGACCTCGCCGCGTTCGGCGAGGTCCTGCACGATGTCGAGACAGGAGTCGAAGTTGCCGTCGACTTCGAGGATGCGCGCGTCGTGGAGGGCGGCCTGTGCGATCTTCCCGGCGGCGACTTTGCCGGAGGGGAGCAGCACCAACGTCTCCATGCCGCCGCGGGCGCCGTAGGCGGCGAGGGCGGCGGAGGTGTTGCCGGTGGAGGCGCAGGCGAGGCGGCCCACGCCCAGTTCCTGCGCCACGCGGACGCCGACGGTCATGCCGCGGTCTTTGAAACTGCCCGTCGGGTTCATGCCCTCGTGCTTGATGCGGAGGGTGTCGACGCCGATGTCCTCGCGGAGGCGGGGCGCCTCGTGGAGGGGCGTGTCGCCCTCGGGGAGACTCACACCCTCCTCGAACGGGAGCGCCGCCCGGTAGCGCCAGACGCCGCGGCCCTGCCCTTCGAAGTCGTCCAGCGTCGGTGGGTCCGCGTAGCGCACTTCCAACAGGTGGCCGTGGTCGCTGGTGTACCGAATCTCGTCGAACGGAGCGTACGCGTCGCCCGTCTCGATACACTCCAGCCACACGCCGTCGTCCGCGACGTCCGGGACGTCCGGCGCGGGAGCGGTGAGTTCGAGGCTCATTGTCCGAAGCGAGACGTTCGGCGGGCAAAAGGGGGACGGTTCGGGCGCGTACTGCCGTCGGAACGAAAGCGACATGTCGGTCCACCGCGAGTTTCCGCCGATGCCCTCCATCTCGCGACGCGGCGTGCTCGCCGGACTGACCGCGGCGGCGACGGCCGGTCTGGCGGGCTGTCTCGGCGACGACGGCGCCTTCCCCGACGGCGACTGGCCGATGCCGGGGCGGACGCCGCAGAACGCGAGCGCCCTGCCGGAGACGACGCTGCCGAACGCGGTGACGGAGGCGTGGGCGGCGCCCGTCGGGTCGTACTGGCAGAGCGCACCCGTCGTCTACGACGGCGACGTGGCGGTGGCGACCGGGTCGGAACTCGCCACGTTCGACGCGGACAGCGGCGACGAACGGATGACCCGGCCGCTGGACGCTGAGGTGTGCGCGAACCCGGCGTACGACGCCGCGACGGAGACGCTCGTCGTCCCGACGTACGACCCCGGAACCGACGGCGACGGCGGGTCCGTCTCCGCGCACGACGCGGCGTCCGGCGAGGAGCGCTGGTCGCTCGACGCGGGCGACGCTCGCCCGTACAGCGTCCGAATCGCCGACGGCGTGGCCTACGTCCGCACCTCGACGGCGTGTCTCGCGGTGGCGACGGGCGACGGCGCCGTCCGGTGGCGGCGCGACGACTTCGAGCCCGTCGCCTACGAGCAGTACAACGCCGGCGAGGACCTGAGCGCCAGCGTCGCACCGACCGTCGCGGGCGACACGGTGTACGTGACGGACGCCAACCGCGTTCGAGCGCTCGCTCGCGAGGACGGCCGGGAGCGCTGGCGGCTGTCGGCGCCGTTCGTCCTGTCCGCGCCCGCGTTCGACGACGACAGACTGTACGTCAGCGAGTACGCGGGCGACACCGCGGCGTTCGACGCCGACGGCGAGGAGGTGTGGCGCGCGCCGTCAGCGGCGTGGCCGCCCCCTCGGCGGGGCCCGAGACGGTGTACGCGGTGGACGGCGAAATCGTCGCTCTGGACGCCGAGACGGGCGAGGAGCGGTGGCGGTGGGACCTGCGGGCCAGCACCGTGGACGCGACGCCGGTGGCGACGGCCGACGGCGTCCTCGCAGTCGGCAACCGGTCGGCGGCCCTGCGCGACCGGCGCCGATTCGGCGGGTCGGGGAGTCGCGTCCGGTGGTCGCTGCCCGACCAGGTGTCGTACTTCGTCTCGCCGGCCGTCGGCGCCGGGCACCTGTTCGTCCTCGACCCGTTCCGGTCGCGACTCGTCGCGTACGAATCGGCGTGAGGAGAGCGGCGGGACGGGTCGGAGACGGGAGCGACCCGCCGACGGCGACGGTGGCGGTGACGGCGGCTACTCGCCGCCGTAGTCGTCGATGCTGTCGTGGACCCGTTCGGCCCACTCGTCGAGTGCCTCGTGGAGCATCTCCTTGGCCTCCGGAAGCGGCGTGCCCGTGTACTGGTAGACGTAGCCGCCGGGGTCCAGCAGTCGGCGCTCCCGTCCGGCGAGTCCCTTCTCCATCAGCGTCGTCAGGGAGCGGTTGACGTTGCTCCGGTCCCTGTCGAGGATGTCCGCGAGTTCGGCCACGGTGCTGCCGGGGTTGTCGAGGAGGGTGAGGTACGTCCGACTCTCGTGTTCCTGCACCCCGAAGACGCACGCGAGTACGTGCTGGAAACTGGGGTCGTCCGTCTCGATGAGGTCCCCCATGTCTGGCGCGTCGCTCATACGTCGTATAGTCCGCCCGGCCGATTAAAAGGACCCGCCACCGGTAACGGGCGCGCCGACGCCGTGACGCGCGACGATGGACGCGTCGAATGCGGTAGATTCGACGGACGCGGCGGCCGCCCGAGTCGCGACGTCGACGGCTGTCGTTCGGTTCACTCGTCGCGGGCGTACCCCATCTTCAGGATGCAGTCGCGCATCCCCTTCTCGTCGGGGTGTTTGTGCAGCGTCGTCGGCGTGTCGCAGTAGAACGTCGTCCCGTCGTGGCGGAGCGACACCTCGTGGACCCCGCCCAGCATCTCGGCCTCCACGATGACGCGTCGGCCCTCGCGGAGCGCGTCGAGTATCTCGTCGGCCGTCAACTCGCCGGACTTCGCACGAAGTGGCTCGGGCATCGGCCGTACCGACGGGCGTCTCGATATTTATAGTACCGTTCGCTCGCACGGCGAACGGGAAGCCGGGGGCGAAAGCGAGACGACGCGCCCGGTCAGTCGCGGACCGTCGCCACCGCGAGAGCAAGGAACGCCACGAGGGCGAGGAGCAACGCGAGTCGCGCGCGGCCCGCGGGGACCGAGAGCGGTCCGAAGACGTACAGCGAGAGCGACGCGAGGGCGACGGCTCCGGCGACGACGGCGACGCTCCCGGCGGCGTGGACCGCCTCGCCGCGGCGCGTCTCCGCGTCGGTGCCGAGCGTCGCGCCCACGTCCACGGCGTTCTCCCCGACGTCCCAGACGAGGAGGGCGGCCCCGACAGTCGCCACCGTGACGACCGGCGCGGCGTCGGCGGCGGCCGCCAGCAACGCCGCGAGGAAGAGCAGACCGCTCCCGAGGGCGAACCCGCCCGCGGCGGGCGGGACGACCCCGCGTTCGACGAGGGTGGCGACGACGGCGACGACGGAGAGGACGACGAACAGCGTCGCCATGGCGAGGGCGGTGACGAGGATGAGCTGTCCACGGTCCCCGTCGGTCACATCCGCCACGTCACCACCTCCACGACGACGACGTCGGACGGGACCGTCGGGCTCCACGTCCGGG
>NZ_WPCD01000163.1:0-8489 GCF_009741955.1 Halogeometricum sp. CBA1124
TCGGCGAGTGCGTCGCGGGCGTCGCGGAGTTCGGCCAGGTCCGACTCGACGGCGCCCGAACGCAGTCGCTCCAGTTCGTCGTCGGTGAGTTCCGTCCGCGCGCGCGTCGCCGTCCGGAGTCGCTCGTAGTCGTCGCGGCGAGTCAACTCGCGGACCCGTCGGAGCGCGGCTATCGTCTCCTCGTCGGCGAACCGCGACAGCACGGAGACGAGTTCGTTCGCCCGCCGGCGAAGCGTCTCGGCGTCCGGCGGCGGCGACGACACGCGGAGGGGCCCGGCGTCGAGGCGTTCGAGGTACGTCCGGTGGACGGCGACGGACGTCTGGAGCATCGCCGGGTCCTCGGCGTAGTGGTCGAGTTTCGACCCGGTGTAGTCGGCGTAGTCGAGGAGCGTCGGAATCGGTTCGTCGGCGTCGGGGCTCTCGCGGGCGAACTCGCGCAGGTCCCGCGGCGGCGAGCGGAACTCGACCAGCGGGTACCACTCGGCGGCCTCGACCACCGACAGCACCTCGCGGATGGACGCCGACGACTTGAACGACCGGAACTCCTCGGTCACGCGTTCGTCGTACGCCTCGATGGGGTCGCGCAGGCGTTCGACCGGCGCGTCCACGTCCGCCTCGCCGAGTTTCACCAGCCGTTCCAACTCCTCGATTCGGTCGTCGAGGTCGTTCAGGAGGAGTTTCGCGTCGCGCCGCGCCTCCGTGAGGGCGTCCGTCGTCTCCGTCCTGCGGTCAAGGCGGTCGACGTACGCCGCGGCCGGTTCGAGGTCCGCGCGGGCCCCCTCGAAGTCGCGTTCGCGGAGGCGACGGCGGTCCATCCGGTCGGCCGCCGCCTCGAACGCGTCGCGGTCGGGCAGGTCCTCCGGCAGGTCCTCGACGAGTCCGAGGAACTTGTCCTGGAACTCGACGTACGCCTGGAAGTCGCCGGTACCGACGGCGGACTCCTCGTAGTCGTCGAGGAGGCGAGTCGCCTTCCGGTAGGCGTCGGCAGCCGCGACGACGGACTCCTCGCCCGTCTCCGCGATGGCCGCCTCGGCGTCGTCGCGGTCAGCGCGCGCCGCGAGCAGTCGCTCGCGCAGGTCGTCCGCATCGTCGGCGTTCGGCGTCTCGTCGGACATCGGTCAGTAGACGTCGTCGGGGTCGAACACTGTCTCGCCCACCTCCTCGCCGTCGACGGTGCGGTAGAAACACGAGCGGTGGCCGGTGTGACACGCCCCGCCGGTCTGGTCGACGAGGTACAGCAGGGTGTCCGCGTCGCAGTCCACGCGGACCTCGCGGACCGACTGGGTGTGCCCGCTGGTCGCGCCCTTCTCCCAGAGTTCGTCACGACTGCGGGAGTAGTAGTGCGCTCGGCCCGTCTCGCGCGTGCGTTCGAGCGCCTCGGGCGAGACGTACGCGAGCATCAACACTTCACCGGAGTCGGCGTCCTGCGCGACGGCGGGGACGAGTCCGTCGTCGCCGAAGTCCACCTCGACGTCCTCGGTCATCGACTCGAATCACGGCGTAACCGCCGATATGTCTTGTGTCACGACGACGCGCGGTCCACGCTCGCAGTCGCCGCCCAGTCGTCCCCTCGTCGCCGCCCAGTCGTCCCCTCGTCGCCGCGCCGCCCGCGGGCCGCCGTCAGTCCGCCGACGCCGACGACTCCGCCGCCTCCTCGGAGCGCTCGACCGACCGCCGGCCGAGGACCATCCCGATGCCGACGGCGAAGAAGACGGCGCCGAAGACGAGGACGACGAGGGCCCAGCGGAGCGAGTCGGGCAGTTCGACGCCGGCGTTGACGATGCCGAACGAGACGGCGACGAAGAGGACGGCGGGGAGTCCGTCCGCGAGGGAGGCCCCGTCCGAGTCGCCCGACCACGCCTCGCGCTCCCGAAAGAGGAGGGCGCACCCGCCGGCCCAACAGACGCCGGCGTTGGCCGCGAGAAGCGGGGCTGAGGAGAGCCAGTACGCGACGACACCGCCGAGAAGACCCCCGAGAATCCCGGCGGCGCGGGTGCTGCGCGACATGGCCTCGTGTGGTCGCCCGACTGAGAAAAGTGGGTCGCCCGCGGCGGCCGGCCCCACCGACGTGCCGATCGACCCTTCGACGCGGCAGTCAGACCAGACCGAGTGCGCCGACGATACCGAACACGATGTCGCCGTAGGTGAACGCGACGACGGTACCGAGGAACATCGGGACGATGAACGGGATGCCCGGTGAAATCCACACCTCCTCGCGCGTCGTCACCACCTGCAGGCCGTCGCGGAGTTTCTCCGGCGTCGTGCCGTACGCCGTCGAGTCGATGTCCGCTAAGAACGCCTCCGCGCCCCACGGGTCCGCCTCGGCGACGGTGCCGCCGTCGACGGCCATCCCGTCGCCGACGGCGCCGTCCGTCGGGTCGTGCGTCTCGGTGATGCTCGTCGGGTCGCGGTGCCTGTCGGGGTGTTCGCGGAGTTCCGACAGGCTCGTCCCCCGCCAGCGGAGGTACATCCGCAGGGCGTCGATGTCGAGGCCGTTGCGGGTGTAGCCCGTCGTCGTCTCGAACAGACGGCCGTGCGCCGTCGACAGCGACGAGACGGGGATGCGGCGGCCGAGGAACATCAGCGGCAGTTCGACGGTTCCCTCGAGGAGGTTCCGCGCGGCGAGGGCGAGCGGATAGCCCACCGCCAGCACGACGGTGTTCGTGAGGACGGTCATCGAGAACACGCCGAGCGTCGTCCTGACCGTCGGGAGCGACAGTCCCGGCAGGAGATACTGCGGAAAGGTCGGCAGGAGGATGGCGATGGTGATGAGCGCTTTCGCGTCCGCCCCGCCGAACCCGCCGAGTCGCCAGAACAGGTACGAGAGGGGCGCGACGAACAGGAGGCTGATTCCCACGCGGAGGAAGTAGAGTTGGTCGGCGGGCCTGAACGCCAGGTGAGACAGCGAGTCCCACGCGAGGAGGACGACGCCGAGGACGACGAGCGGATACCACACGACGGAGGGGACCCGCCGCGTCTCGACGTCGCGCCACGCCGCCCACCCTAACAGGGGGACGATGGCGAGACGAAGGATGTCGGGTACGGACGCGAACATAGTGGGCGAAGGAGTCCGGGGGGAGTTATCGTTTTGGAATTCTGAAACGCACCGGACAGGAAGTGGAGGCGTCAGGGAGCGACCGAGGGACGCGACCCGGCGGGCGTCGTCGCGTTCGCTCGCGGTGTCGCGTCCGGTCGCGGGGTCGACCCGTGCTGCGTCGCGTCACCGTTCGACGGCGACGGTGTGGGTGGACTGGAGCCACGCCCGGTGGTTCTCGGCGTCCTGAACGATGCAGACGGTGGTGCCGTCGTCGTCGTACTGGATGAATCTGTAGCGGCCGCGGTCCGTCGCGTTCGATGCGGGTTCGGTGTCGGTGTCGGTGGGCATGGATGGGTGTGTGGTGTCGGCAGGTGGTACGTCGGGAGTCGGTCGGCGGGGGGTACGTCGCGGACGGTCAGTCAGCGTCGTCGGTCCACGCGACTCTGCAGTCCTCGCTGCAGAACAGGTAGACCGTCGAGGGGTCGTCCGGGGCAGTCGCGGCGAGGTGGCGGCGGGAGGGGTCTATCTCGGCGGCGCAGGTCGCACAGCGCTTCAGATGCGTTCCGTCGCGGGGGTGCTGCGACGCGTCGGCGATCTCCTGGTCGGGTGAGTCTGTCACGGGAGATCGACCTCCTACCTCGTCACCCGGACGCGTCCCACGTGCGGGGAACTCGCGTCGGCGGTCCGCCTCGCGTTATCGGTAGTTTGCATCGTATCGGTCGCCGGCCGCCGAGTTCGCGTCGGTGCCGAGCGAGATGGACTGGTCGACGTCGGCGGGCGTGGGCGCGCGCGTCACCGAGACGCTCCCGTCGCTGTCGACGGAGACGCTGCAGCCCTCGTAGCGGAACGTCAGGTAAGCGTCGTGTTCAGCCGTTTCGCGGGCGGGACCGAACAGCGTTTCGAGAGCGTCCGTCTCGACCACGTTCCCCAACGGGTCGAGTTCGAGCGGCGGGGTGTTCGTCAGGTCGGAGACCGTCTCGACGATAGTGAAACAGAGATCCTCTTCGGGGCGTACGGTGACGTTCTTTCGCTCGTTCATTGGGTTACATCGTTCCGTACGGAGGAAGCGGGCATGTCCCTGTGGCGTATATAGATAGAGTCCGCCCCGACGGGAGGTGTATATTGATTCAGGCGTCGGGGTCGTCCGTCTCGTCGCTCCCGAACACCAGCGAGAACAGTTCGTGCTCTCCCTTCCGGATGTGTCGGTTCACGGTGGGCTGGGACACGTCGAGAATCTCGGCGACCTCTCGCCCGGTCGCCCGCCGCGGCCAGTCGAAGAAGCCGGCGACGAACGCCGTCCGGAGCACCTCCTCCTGCCGGTCGGTGAGTCGCTCCCGGTAGAGCGCGCGGAACTCGGACTCGGTCTGAATCGGCCGGTCGAGTTCCCGGCGCGCGACGAGTTCGACGCCGTCGTACGCCTGCAGGAACATCTCCAGGAACGCGCGGATGTCGCCGGTGCGCGGGAGTTCGACCGTCAGCGTGGCTCTGTCGTTCGTCGCCGTGAACGCCGTCGGGTGCGCGCCGTAGCCGAGGAGCGTCGCGAAGAAGCTCTCGTCTTCGAGCGTTGCCTCGTACAGGTAGCCGTCGTCGCGTTCGGCGAGGAGGTTCGCGTCGCTGATGTACGGCATCTGAGTCGCCTGCGACAGGACGGTGTCGGGGTCGACGCCGTCGACGACGAAGAACGAGCGAATCGTGCCGTCGCCCTGTTCGACGAGGACGTCGAGCGAGAACCGCCCCTCGGTGTCGGCGACGTGCGTGGCCGGCGGAACCGACGGGTCGTCGATGCGGAACTCCAGTTCGACCGCCTGGTCGCCGACGAGCGCTTTGCGCCGTTCCAACGCGTTGATGGCGAACCCGATGGTCCGGCCCAGTTCGCCCAGCACCTCCACCTCCAGTTCGTCGAAGCGCCGGGGCCCCCCGCGTAGAGGTTCAACACCCCGTACAGCGTCTCTTTGTACACGAGCGGTATCGAGATACCCGCTCGGAGGCCGCGCTTGAGCGCCTGCGCGCGCCACGGTTCGAAGGGCGGGTCGGTGTGGAAGTCGTTCTGCACCTGCGGTTCGTGCGTCCGGAGTGCCCGACCTGCGGGCCCCCGACCCGTCGGTTCGTCGGCGGCGGCGGTCACCGTGATGTCGTCGAGGTAGCCGCGTCCGACGCCGGCCGACGCCACGGGGACGAGTTCGCCGCCCACCGTCTCCTGTTCGCCGATCCACGCGAAGCGGTACGGCTCCGCGTTCGCCAACTGCGTGCAGACGACTTCCTCTATCTCCTCGCGGGAGGTGGCCTCGGTCAGCGCCCGCGTCATGTCGCGGATGACGTCGTTGATGCGGTTCACCCGTTCGAGCGTCTCCGTCCGCGCCTCCAGTTCCGCCGTCCGTTCGCGGAGGCGTTCCTCCCGGTCGGTCCGCTCCAGCGCCGCCCTGACGTTGGCGACGAGGATGTTCGCGAGGACGACGTCCGTCTCGGAGAACGCGTTCGGCTCCGTCTCGCCGGTGACGAACACGCCGTACTTGCCGATGGGGAGGAGGATGGCGCTGCGGAGCGGCGTCTCCGAGACGTCTCGTTCGGCGGGAAGGTCGTCGAACGCCGCGCTGGAACCGGTGGCGTACACCTCCCACGGCAGGTCGGCGTCGGATGCGAACAGCGACCCCTCACCGACGAGGTCCGCCGCGGCCTCCGTCCGCGCAGTGACGACGAGTTCGCCGCGCTCGTCGTACAGTTTGATGTCGGACACCGGGAGGTCGAGCGTCTCGGCGGCCGCGCGGACGGCCAACTCGCTCACCTCCTGTGACGTCTCGGCCGTCGCCAGCGCCTGCGCCGTCTCGTTGAGCGACGCCAGTTGCTCCTCCCGGCGTCGGCGCTCGGAGATGTCGCGGACGACGCCGACGCGGCCGGACTCACCGTCTCCCAGCGGAAACGACGAGATGTTGGTCTCCACCGGCACCTCTCCCCGCGGCGTCTCCAGCGTCGTCTCGTACGTCACGTCGCCGCCGCCGTCCGCGCTCGCCGATTCGAGCAGCGCGTTCACCTCCTCGTGAGTCTCCTCGCTCGTCACCGCCGTCGCGTGCGCGCCGACGAGTTCCGTCCGTGGGCGGCCGACCAACTCGACGAACGCCCGGTTGACGGCGACGAACCGACCCGCCTCGTCGAGGACGTACAGGCCGTCGCGGACGGTCTCGACCATCGCCTCGTACCGCTCTAACTCCCGTTCGCGACGCTGTCGGTCGGTCGAGGCGGGCGCGTCGCCGGCGGACCGACGGTCGTCTGGCGCGTCCGCTTCGGGCGCCGCCGAACTCGGCTCGGTCGCCGAGGCGACGACGTGGTCACCGAGGACCGAGACGTGGTCGGCGCTCCCGTCGTGGACGTACGCGTCGATGCCCGCGGCGCGCACCCGCCGGAGGAGGTCCGGCGAGTGCTCGTCGCCGCACAGAATCGTGGCGGTCGAAGGCGACCGGTCGC
The DNA here is from genome assembly GCF_009741955.1 of Halogeometricum sp. CBA1124. Lineage (NCBI taxonomy): Archaea > Methanobacteriati > Methanobacteriota > Halobacteria > Halobacteriales > Haloferacaceae > Halogeometricum > Halogeometricum sp. CBA1124. The sequence goes on from NZ_WPCD01000163.1 coordinate 6,497, forward strand.
GAACCGTCGCGAGGAACTGGACCGCGTCGACGCCGTGGAGGTCGGCGCGGACGACGACGCAGTCCCGCGGTTCCGCGGCGAGTGACCGGTCGGCGGCCGCCCGCGACGGGACGGTGTCGAGGGCGACGCACGGATGTGTATCTCGGAGCGCCGAGCGGACGGATTCGGCGCGGTCAGGGTCCGAATCGACGTAGAGCGTCGAGATGGGGTCGCTGTTCAGGGGAGATGCCACGACGGGGTATCAACAGCAGACTTGTGACGGGGACCTGATAAGCGTCGTGGGCGGTCGGTCGAACGGCGGTGCCCGTGGCGACGGTCGACGCGAAAGAAAAATTCGAGGCTGTGTCGCTCGCCTGCAGCGTGCGACGCGAGAGCGTCTTAGATGACGCGGTTCTGGAGGTAGTCGAGGTGCTTCGCGTTGTAGACGATCTTGACCTCGTCGGTCTCCGGCGAACCGATGCAGGTGAGACGGACGTTCTTCTCAGAGACCTCCTCGTCGGAGAGAATCTGCTGCATGTCCATCTCGATTTCGCCCTCTTTCACGATGGCTGCGCAGTTCGCGCAGGCACCGGCGCGGCACGAGAAGGGCCAGTCGTAGCCCTGTGCCTCCGCGGCTTCGAGGATGTACTCGCCCTGATTGACTTCGAGAGAGCCGTAGTCCTCGTCGCCGAGGCCGGCGTCCGCTGCGTTCTCGAAGAGGTCGTCGTCATCCATGTCCCAGCCGTTGTCGTCGAGTACTTCGTAGTTGAGGTATTCTACCGTGGGCATCACCGTTCGGTTCGCGACCCATGCCATTAGACTTTGCTGTTTTTCCCGCGCAGTGGTCCGATTTCAGACGCTCAGCGGCCGAAATCGTGCGAACTAGTACCGTACGAGCGGGTCAGATGGGGGACACGGAGAACAGCGCGTAGGAGGCGAGGGCGGACAGCGAGGGCGTGAGCAGCCAGAAGAAGATGACCCGTCCGGTCGTCCCGGGGTCGAACAGGTCGGAGCCGGCGAGGTCCGTCTCCTCCTCCTGTCCCATCGGCGGCACGTCCTCGCGCGTCTCCGTGGTGAGCGCGTTCACGGACATCTCGGGCGTCTTGCCGCCGAGCGCTTCGCCGATGGTGACCGTCCGGGTCGCCCGGCCCCAACCGAGCCCGACGATGCACATCGTCGCCGAGACGGCGAGACTCGCCGGGATGCCGATGTACGAGAGAAAGGCGATGAGCGACGCCGAGACCGTCTCGACGATGAGGGCCGCGAGGATGGGCAACTCCGTGAGGTCGTTGCCGACGGTGTCGAGCGTCCGGCGGGCGATGGTGAACGCGCCGAGGCCGATGGCGCCCGCGCCGAGGAGGATGCCCTCGTTGATGCCGAGTGCGCCGTTGCCGACCAGCGGTGCGACGGCGTTCGCGGCGTTCGACGCGCCCGCCGAGTACGCCATGTAGCAGGCGATGGCGACGACGAGGACGGTGCTCCCGGCCTCGCGCGGCGTCGTGTTCGGTCCGAGCGTCGGCGTGGGGAACCCGTCCCGGTCGAGTTCCACCAGCGGTCCCGGCGAACTGTCGAGTTTGAGCGTCGCGTCGAGGTACGGGTAGACGTACCGGCCGACCATCGCGCAGATCCAGAACGCGATGACGGGGGCGACGATCCACCACGAGACGATTTCGAGCATCACGCCCTCGTCGAGCGTTCCCGTGGCGACGCCGAGGCCGGCGATGGCGCCGACGGCGGTCATCGAGGTGGAGGCGGGGACGCCGAACGTGTTCGAGATGAGGAGGGCGAGGCCGACGAAGAAGAGGACGGCCACGCTCGCGGCGAGGGTGAACTCGCTCTGCGGGACGATCTGTCCGCCCATCGTCTTGATGACCTCGCGGCCGGCGGTCCACGCGCCGAGGAGGGCGAACGCCGTCATGAGCGTCGCCGCGAGTAGTTTGCTCAGGAGCCCGCTCCCGACGGCCGGACCGAAGGCGACGCCCGTGGACGACCCGCCGATGTTGAAGCCGACGAA
>NZ_WPCD01000264.1:0-4314 GCF_009741955.1 Halogeometricum sp. CBA1124
TCGCCGGACTCGGCGGCGGCACCGGGAGCGGCGGCGCGCCGGTCCTCGTGAAGGAACTCAAGCGCATCTACGACGTGCCCGTCTACGCCCTCGGCATCCTCCCCGGGGACGACGAGGGGGCGATGTATCAGGTGAACGCGGGTCGGTCGCTGAAGACCGTCGCCCGCGAGGCGGACTCGCTGCTCCTCGTGGACAACGACGCCTTCCGGAGTTCCGGCGAGAGCTCGAACAGGGGTTCGACGCATCAACGAGGCCATCGCGCAGCGAATCGGCCTCCTGTTCGCCTCCGGCGAAGCGGTCGAGGGCGTCGCCGAGAGCGTCGTGGACTCCTCGGAGGTCATCAACACGCTCCGGTCGGGCGGCATCGCCGCACTCGGATACGCCGCCGCCGAGTCCGCCGAGGACGCCGAGGGCAACATCAACGCCGTGATGAGCACGACGCGGCGCGCCCTGCTCACCGGCACGAGTCTGCCCGAGCGACGGAGGCAGACGCCGCGCTCCTCGTCGTCGCCGGGAAACCGGACACGATACCGCGGAAGGGCGTCGAACGCGCCCGTCGCTGGGTCGAGGAGGAGACGGGCAGCCTCCAGGTCCGCGGCGGCGACTTCCCCCTCGACTCCGGGCGCATCGCCTCGCTCATCCTCCTCGGCGGCGTCGAGCGGTCGGACCGCCTCGAAGCGTTCATGGAGCGAGCGAAGGACGCCGTCGAGGAGGCCGAGGCGGCCGAGGAACGCGAGGACCCCGCCAGCGCGTGGAGTAACGACGAACTCGACGACCTCATCTAGACGAGCGGTCGGCACCCGTCCTCTCGGGGACCGTCGGAGCGACGCGGCTGTCCTCGCCGCGCGGCCGTCTGAGCGGACTACCGAGCGTCTGAGCGCATCGTCGACCGTCCGAGCGAACCGCCGACGGCCGGCGCAGGCGCTCTCGACGAGCCAACGCGGGCAAAAAAGACGGGGCGAACCTACTGCGCGACGGTTCTACCGCGGGACGGACCTACTGCGTGACGAGACTGGCGCCGTCGAAGTCGGTGCGACTGTACTCGACTTCCATCAGGTCGAGGATGGTCGGCGCGATGTCGTACAGGTCGGCGTCCTCGATGGTCGCGTCGGGGTCGTCGATGTAGAGCGACGCGTTGTCGAAACTGTGCATCCCGTTGCGGGGGCCCTGCCCGAACACGTCGTCTTTCCCCTTGAAGCCGGACTTCAGGTCGAAGCCGTGGTTGGGGACGACGACGAGGTCAGGCGCGATGTCGTCGTGGTCGCCGCGGAACGCCTCCTCCTTCTCGACGACGCGCGCCGCGACTTTGTTGCCGTCGGGCCCTTCGAGGTCCTCCAGCATCTCCTTCAGTTCGTCGCGACGTTGGTCGTACTCGTCCTCGGGGACGACGCCGTCCGGTTCGCGACCCTCCAGATTGAGGTAGAACCGGCCGGGGATGAGCGAGTACGCCAGCGTGTCGTCGGAGATGTCCTCGAGTTGCTCGTGGTCGTCGTCCTCGTAGGAGAGCCACCCCTCCTGTTCGAGGAGCGCGTTGCAGTGCACCTCGTAGTTCAGCGAGGTGAAGCCGTGGTCGGAGGCGACGACGAGCGTCACGTCGTCGGGCAGCATCTCGCGAATCTGTCCGAGGTAGTCGTCCACCTTGCGGTAGAACTCCATGAACGCCTCTCGGTCCGACGTGCCGTTCTCGTAGTCCTTGAACAGGAAGTGGTTCACCCGGTCGGTCGTCATGAAGACGCCGAAGAACAGGTCCCAGTCGTCCTGCTGGAGGTAGTGGCTGAACGCCTCGAACCGCCGGTCGATGGTCTTGTGGGCGTTCTCGGCGAACTCGGTCTTGTCGTCCTTGTGCCCGAGTTTCGCGTTCACGTCGATGATGTAGTCCATCGACTCCAGTTGGTCGCGGAAGTCGTCGGGGTGGGCGGCCTTGTCGACGCTCGGCGAGAGGAAGCCCGAGACCATCCGCTGGACGTTTCGCTGCGGCGGGAACGTCACGGGGACGTTCATCACGGTTGCCTTCCGGCCGGCCTCCGTCACGCGGTCCCAGACGCGCGTCGCCTGCACGTCGCGACCCATCGGGACGTACGTCTCGTACGACCCGTTCTCGCGGTCCTGAAAGCCGTACACGCCGGTCTCGCCGGGGTTGACCCCGGTCGTGAGCGAGGGCCAACAGGCGGAGGACTCCGGCGGAACGATGCTCTCGATGGCGCCGGCGCTCCCCGACTCGGCCAACGCGGCCATGTTGGGGAACTCGTCGGGGTTGTCGGCGAGGAGACTAAATGGGACGCCGTCGATTCCGATGAAAGCGACACGCGGGTCGTCTTGTCCGCGTAGTCGGTCGAACAAACCCATACGCTCCCTTCCGTGGAGACGCATAAGAACCTTCTTCTACTTCCGAACGGCTGCCGCCGACTGCGACGAGCAGAGAATCGAAGAGTCCAGCGCCGTCGACGCCGAGACGAGGGGGGTGCGTCCGTCGGCGGACTGGAGACGGCCACGCACCGAGGGGGGCCCCGGGGCGAAGGAGCGAAGTGTCGCCCCGCCCTACCGTGGACCGAGAGCCGTGAAGGAGTTCGAACGAAAGCAGTTGCTGGAACGCGTCAACCGCGAGGGGGCGACCATCGGCGTGGACATCCCCGACCGAATCGACGTGCAGGGCGAGGAGGTCGAACTGCGCGACTTCGTCTTCGAGATAAAGCGGCGCGAGAGGGTTCCCAACGGCGAGAAGGAACGCGTCGACCGGGCGAAGAAGAACCTCCGGCGCGAACGCCTCCAGCGACTCCAGCGAATCGAGGAGAACGAGGTGAGCTACGAGGAGGGTCAGCGGTTGGTCGAGAGCATCGTCGGCATCGACCGGGCGCTGAACGCCCTCGAACAACTGCGGCCCGCGAACCTCGAACAGGAGGCGCAGTTGCAGGAGGCGCAGGACCAGAAGCGGTGGATGAACTTCCTGAAACAGGCGCTCGGCCGCGACGGCGGCGCGTCGAAGCGAGGCGGTCGGTAGTGAGCCGAAACGACGAAGTCGCGTCGCTGTTCGAGGAGTTCGCGGACCTCCTGGAGGCGCAGGACGTCGAGTACAAGCCGAACACCTACCGGCGGGCCGCGGAGAACATCCGCGACTACCCGCGACCCGTCGAGGAACTCGCCGCCGAGGGCGAGGACGCCGTCGGCGAGATACAGGGCGTCGGCGACGCCATCTCGGCGAAAGTCGTCGAGTACTTCGAGACCGGGTCCATCGAGGAGTTGGACGAACTCCGCGCGGAACTGCCCGTCGACATGGCGACGCTCACCAGCGTCGAGGGCGTCGGCCCGAAGACCGTCGGGCGACTGTACGAGGAACTCGGCGTCACGACGCTGGACGAACTCGAACGCGCGGCCGAGGAGGGGAAGATACGCGAGGTGAAGGGGTTCGGTCCGAAGACCGAGGAGAACATCCGCGAGAACGTCCCGTTCGCCCGCGAGTCACAGGAGCGCGAACGCCTCGGCGACGCCCGCCCCCTCGCCGACGACGTCCTCGCGTACCTCCGCGACGACGAACACGTCCGGCGGGCCGAAGTCGCCGGGTCGATTCGGCGCTGGCGCGACACCATCGGCGACGTGGACGTCCTCGTCGCCAGCGAGTCCGGCGAAGCCGTCGTCGAAGCGTTCACGGACTGGCCCGCCGCCAACACCGTCATCGAGGCGGGCACCGGGAAGGCGAGCGTCCGGTCGAACGGCATCCGCGTGGACCTGCGCGTCGTCGTCCCCGAGGAGTTCGGCGCGGCCCTGCAGTACTTCACCGGGAACAAGGACCACAACGTCGCTCTCCGGAACATCGCCATCGACCGGGCGCTGAAGATGAACGAGTACGGCGTCTTCGACGTGAGCGAAGTCGAGGACCCCGACGCCGACCAGCGCGCGGGCGACCGAGTCGCCGGCGAGACGGAGGCGTCGATGTACGAGGCGCTCGACCTGCCGTTCGTCCCGCCGGAACTCCGCGAGAACACCGGCGAGGTGGAGGCGGCCCGGGAGGGCACGCTTCCGACGCTGGTCGAGGAGGGCGACGTGCGGGGGGACCTGCACACGCACACCGACTGGTCCGACGGGCGGTACTCCCTGTCGGAGATGGTCGCCGCCGCCGAGGAACGCGGCTACGACTACTACGCCGTGGCCGACCACGCCACGGGGCCGGGGATGGTCGGCGGCGTCGGCCTCGATGACGACGAACTCCGCGACCAGATGGACGCCGTGGCCGAGGTGGCCGCGGACGCGAGCCTCGAACTCCTCCACGGCGTCGAGGCGAACGTGGACGCCGAGGGGGGCATCTCCGTCGGCGACGAC
>NZ_WPCD01000259.1:0-4451 GCF_009741955.1 Halogeometricum sp. CBA1124
CATGCGCTCGCCGGTGTAGCGCTTCAGGTCGCGGACGACGACGCGACGCGCGGGGACGTTCACGCCGGCGGCCAGCGTCGGCGTCGCGCAGATGACCTTCAGTCGTCGCTCGCGGAACGCCGACTCGACGAGGGCGCGGTGTTCGCTCCGGACGCCCGCGTGGTGGAACGCGACGCCGGACTCGACGGTCCCGGCCAACCGCGAACAGGTCTCCGTCGCGCGAGTTCGCGCACCTCCTCGGCGAGGGCGTCGCAGTCGGCGGGCGACGCGCCGGATCTGGTCGGTGTCCGGCCGTCAGTTCCTCGCGCGCGAGGCGGTCCGCCAGCGACTCGGCCTCCCGCCGGGAACGGACGAACGCGAGACACTGCCCGCCGTTCGCGACGGCGTCGGCGACGAGTGCCGCCGTCGCCTCCGTCTCGTCGTCGCCGTCCGGTCCGGCGGCGTCCGCGTCCACGCCGAGGGTCGAGTCGTCGTCGAACGTCACGTCGCCGTCGGCGTAGACGCCCGTCCGGAGCGAGACGGGACGCCACGTCGTCTCGACCAGTTCGGCGTCCAACCAGTCGGCGATGTCCTCGGGGTTGTCCACCGTCGCAGAGAGGGCGACTATCTGGAGGCCGGGCGCCCGCCGTTGCAACGTCGCCAGCGTGACTTCCAGCGTCGGCCCGCGACCCTCCGACCCGAGGAGGTGGACCTCGTCCACGACGACGCAGGCCAGCGACTCGACCCACGAGGCGCCGTTCCGGATGGCCGAGTCGACCTTCTCGGCGGTGGCGACGACGATGTCCTCCTCGACCAGGTCCTCGTCCGTCGCGTCGAAGTCGCCCGTCGAGATGCCGACGCTCACCCCCGGCAACTCGGCGAACGTCTCGTACTTCTCGCGGGCGAGGGCGCGGAGCGGAACGATGTAGAGGGCGGGTCCGTCGGCCGTGAGCATCGCGAGTTCCGCGATGAACGTCTTGCCGGACGCGGTGGGGATGGCGGCGACGAGGCGTTCGCCCTCCGTGACGCCCGCCTCGACGGCGGCGCCTGCGGCGGGTACAGCGTCTCGATACCGCCGGACTCGTAGTGCTCCAGTATCGGGCCGGGGAGGGGGAGGTCCCGGACGTGCATCGTACGATGCTGGGGCCGTGACGGTATAAAAACCCGCGCCCGTCGGCCGGTCGACGTTCCCGTCTCCGAACCTGTTAGTAGTATCCTGACACCGCCTGACGGCGGTGCCCTTCGACGGCAGGTTTTTGCTGTCCGCGCGTCAGGTATGAATCAGATTATATGAGACGCGCAGCCGTCCTCGCCCTCCTCGTGGTGTGCTCGACGTTCGCCGGCATCGGACTCGTCGACGCCGCGACGACGGCGTACATCTCGGACGTGACCGTCTCGCCGGAGCAACCCGTCCCCGGCGAACGGTTCGTCGTCCAGACGACCATCCAGAACAGCCAGCAGAGCGACGGCGACTTCCAGATAACGGACGTCTACCTCCGCGGACGGGGGCGACCCCAGGACATCGGCCGCGTCGAGAACCCGGGGAGCATCCCGCCGGGCGCGAGCATCTCCGTCCCCCTGACGGCGCGGTTCGACAGTCCGGGGACGCGCGAACTCCGCGTCCACGTCGTCGGCCGAAAACCCGGCGGCGAACTCGTCCAACTGCAGTACCCCGTCGTCGTCACGGTCCGGCAGGGCGGCCCGCAGATAGGGCTCTCCGCCGGCGACGCCGTCGTCGGCACCCAGGGGCGGGTGCAGGTGACGGCCGTCAACGGCGAGGACAGCCCCGCCCGCAACGTCCGTGTCTCGGTGTCCGGACGCGACGTCAGCGTGAAGAACGACACCCGCGTGGTGGCGACACTGGGTGCCGGCGCCTCGCAGACGTTCAACTTCGCCGTGACGCCCACCTCGCAGGAGGCGGAACTGCAGGCCCGTCTGCAGTACACCTCGGCCGCCGGCAACACCCGCGTCGTCAACGACAACGTCACGCTCGACGCCGAACCCCTCCGCGAGAACGTCCAACTCGCGGTGGACACCGTCGGCACCGGCGCGCAACCCCCCGTCGCCGTGGACGTCTCGAACCTCGGGAACGCACCGCTGGAGAACCCGGTGGTCGAACTCTCGCGGGACGGCACCGTGGTGGTGCGCCGCCCGGCGAACGAGATAGCGCCCGACCGGACGCGGACCGTCAGGCTCAACGTCACCGACCTGGAGTCCGGCCCGGTGGACGTCCGCGTCGGCTACCGGACGGGCGACCGGTCCGGCGAGGCGACGACGTCGTTCCGGTACGCCGCCAACCCCGGCCGGGTCGAACTCACCGGCGTCGACTACGAGATGGAGGAGGGGCGACTCCACGTCTCGGGGAGCACGAGCAACGTCGGCCTCGGCGCCGTCGACAGCGTCGTCGTCCGCGTCGTGGAGACGGAGACGGTGACGCCCGCGCGACCCAACCCCGAGTACTTCGTCGGGAGCATCCCGTCCAGCGACTTCGCCTCGTTCGACCTCTACGCCGAGGTGACCCCGCAGACGGAGACGGTCCCAATCGAGGTGACCTACCTGACGAACGGGCGGGAGCGAACGACGCGCACCGAAATCGACGTGAGCGACCTGAACGCCGGGGCGGACGAAGAGAACTCCGGCGGGAGCGGACTCCCGTCGCTACCGCTCCTCGTCGGCGGCGTGCTGGCGGTTCTGCTCGTCGTCGGACTCGGCGCGTTCGCCTACACGCGGCGGTGACGACGATGTCCATCATCGAACTCGAACACGTGTGGAAGCGGTACGAGAGCGGGACGGAGACCGTCGAGGCTCTGAAGGACGTGAACTTCGCGGCCGAACCCGGTGAGTTCGTCACCATCATGGGGCCGTCCGGGAGCGGGAAGTCCACCATGCTGAACGTCCTCGGCCTCCTCGACACGCCCTCGGAGGGCGTCGTCCGCATCGACGGCAGCGACGTGACCGACCTCTCCGACGCCGAGATGACGACGCAACGGAAGCGCTCCATCGGGTTCGTCTTCCAGAGCTACTTCCTCATCCCGACGCTGTCGGCCGTCGAGAACGTCGAGGTGCCGACGCTGTTCGGTAACGACCCCACCGCGCACGAACGCGCGACGGAACTGCTCGAACGGGTCGGTCTCGGCGACAGACTCGACCACCGCCCCGACCAGCTCTCGGGCGGGCAGAAACAGCGCGTCGCCATCGCGCGCGCACTCGTCAACGAACCGCGCATCCTCCTCGCGGACGAACCGACGGGGAACCTCGACCGGAAGACCGGTCGCGACGTTCTCGAACTGTTCTCCGAACTGAAGACCGAGGAGGACGTGGCCATCATCGCCGTGACGCACGACGACCAACTGCGCAGTTACTCCGACCGGGTCGTCAACCTCGTCGACGGGCGGTTGACCGAAGAGAGCGCGACGGCGGAGGGATACGGAAAGTGAGCCTCCTCGAGCGGCTCTACCGCCGGTTTCCCGCCCTCGTCATGGCGCGGCGGAACCTCTCGCGGAACCGTCTCCGCTCCGGGCTGGCCGCCCTCGGAATCATCATCGGCGTCCTCGCCATCGCCTCGCTGGGGATGTTCGGGACGACGCTCCGCGCGGGCGCGACCGAGCAACTCGGCGACATCGGCAACGAGATAAGCGTCTCGCCGAACGCGCAGGAGGGCTACGAACGCCTCAGCGAACGCGACGTGGCGGACATCCGGCGCGTCACCGACGAAGGGACGGTGGTCCCCGTCAGGCAGCGGTCGGCGACGCTGACACGCGGGCAGGACCGGACGATAACGACGGTGTACGGCATCGAGAATCCGGGGGTGCTGTACGAGGCGACGGAGGGCCGGTCGCCGGAACGCCTCCGACAGGGCGCACTCGTCGGGGCGACGCTCGCGGACCGACTGGACGTCGAACCCGGCAATCGCATCACGCTGGACAACCAGTCGTTCCGCGTCGTGGGCGTCCTCGAAGAACAGGGCGGCATCTCGCTTCTCAACCCGAACAACGCCGTCATCGTCCCGATGGAGTCGTTCGACGAGTCTGGCTACTCGCAGGTGGTCGTCAGGTCGCCGACGGGCACCGCGGCGAACCAGACGGCGATAGCCATCCGCGAGGAACTGAACGACCGCGAGGAGAAGGTGACCCTGTTCGAGTTGGGCTCCATCACGCAGGGCATCAACCAGTTCTTCGGTATCCTCAACGCCTTCCTCGTCGGCATCGGCTCCATCTCGCTCGTCGTCGCCGGCGTCAGCATCCTGAACGTGATGCTGATGAGCACCATCGAACGGCGGCAGGAGATAGGCGTCCTCCGCGCCGTCGGCGTGCAGAAACTCGACGTGGTCCGGATGATTCTCGCCGAGGCGGGACTGCTGGGTCTGGTCGGCGGCTTCTTCGGCGCCGTCCTCGCCGTCCTCGCCGGCTCGTCCTGACCAGGTGGTCATCTCCGACCCCTGCTGACCGTTCGCGCCGACGAACCCTGCTCTA
>NZ_WPCD01000138.1:0-9902 GCF_009741955.1 Halogeometricum sp. CBA1124
GACCTGCTGGGCGTCGGCCTCGTCCTCGCCTCCGCCGTCGCGTTCGCCCTCGGGGCGGTGCTGACGCACGGCGCCGAGTCGGACCTCCCCTTCTTCTCGACGCAGGCGTGGATGATGCTCGTCGGCGCTCTCGTCCTCCACGGCACGAGCGTCGCCCTCCCGTGGGAGTCGTTCGCGGCCGCCGAGTGGCGCCCGAGGCCGTCGCCGCGCTCTTCTACCTCGCCGTCGTCGCCGGCGCGGGCGGGTTCGGGATGTACTTCTGGCTGCTCGACCACGTCGGGCCGATGGAGGCGAGCCTGCTGGAGTACGTCATCCCCGTCTTCGCCGCCGTCGCCGGGTGGCTGGTCCGCGGGACGGCCGTCGACGCCACCACCGTCGGCGGGTTCGGCGTCATCTTCGTCGGCTTCCTCCTCGTCAAGCGCGAGGACGTGCGCCGGGAGTTCGTCCGGTTGCAGGACCGCGGGCGGGCCGCCCCGCGCGACGCGGACTGAGCGCGGCAGAAAGCCGTCGCGACGGCGGACGCCGCTATCGCTCTACAGCGGACGCCGCTATCGCTCTACAGCGGATACCGCTCGACCGTCTCGTACCGGGGGCCGTCGTCGGTCAGTCTGCTCTCCGTCAGGCGAACCTCCTCGACGCGGAACGTCCCGATGTCCGGGTCCGCCTCGCTGACGACGCGCCGCACCAGGTCCTTACCGCGCGCGTCGTCCATCCGCGCGATGGTCACGTGCGGCGTGAACGAGTGCGCCTCCGCGTCGAAGCCGCGTTCGACCGCCTCGCGTTCGATGGCCTCGGCGAGGGTCGTCGTCTCCGCCGCGCCCGCGCCGTCGCGGACGCCCGCCCAGACGACGCTGATGTAGTCCAGCGACGGGAAGACGCCGAATCCGCCGACGGTGGCGTCGTACGGTGCCGCGTCGCGTCGGCTATCGCCGCCTGCACCGCGTCTCGCACGTCGGGGACGCGCGACTCGTCGGTGTCGCCGAGGAACTTCATCGTCACGTGCGCCTGTGCGGGGTCGGTGAACCGGAGGCCGTCGCGTCGGCGAAGCGCTCTTGGGCCGACCGGACGGCGTCGGTGAGCGAGTCGGGGAGGTCGATGCTCACGAACAGTCGCATGGCGGAACGTCGGTTTCCCAGCGAATTCAACGTTCTGTCGCCGTCCGTCACTCGTTCGCGCCGGGCGCAGTTCGGCCGCACGACGGCCGCGTGACGCAGTTCTTAACCGTCTCGACACCGAATCCGTCCGCATGGCAGAAGACGGCGAGCGAGACAAGCCCCACCGCTTTTCCGAGGGACAGGGGTTCAGCGAGGACTACGACGAGTTCTCGCTCGACCCGCCGGAACTGAACGTCGACCCGGCGAAGGTGGACCCCGTCGACACGCGGGTCATCGCCGACGAACTCGACGAACGGAACGTCGCGTCCGACGAAGTCGACGTCGAACAACTCGTCGACGTCGGCCTCTCGTACATGCAGATAAACCGGTTCGAGGAGGCGACCGAGACGTTCGAACGCGCCGCGCAGTTCGCCGACGAGGACTCGTTGGCGGCGCAGGAGGCGTGGGTGAACAAGGGCGCCGCGCACGCCCAACTGGAGGAGTACGACGAGGCCATCGGCGCGTATCAGGAGGCCCTCCGCATCGACGACGACTCCGAACACGCCGCCTCGGCGGAGACGAACCTCGCCTACGCCCTCTGGCAGTTCGGCGAGACCGAGGAGGCGCTTCACCACGCCGAACGCGCCGTGGAGATAGACCCGCGCTTCGCGCAGGCGTGGTACAACCGCGGCTTCTTCCTGCAGGAACGCGGCCTGAGCGAGGACGCCGTCAACGCGTTCGACAACGCCATCCGCCTCGGGATGCGCAGCGCGGACGTGCTCGAAGAGAAGGCGCGCGCCCTGGAGGACCTCGGCCGCGAGGACGAGGCCGAACAGGTCCAACAGCAGGCCAACGAACTCCGGCAGCAGCAGGAACAGGAACTCGTCGAGGACCGGTGATGCTACTGCGAGAGCGAGAGACGCCGGAGGGGCTCTTGGTCTCCGTCTGTGACCGCGACTGCCTCGGGAAGACGTACGAGGACGGTCCGGTGTCGCTCGAAGTGACCGAGGAGTTCTACGGCGGCGAGGAGGCCGACGACGTGGGCGCGCAGGCCGTCGTCGACAGTCTCACGCGCGCGTCGGTGGCGAACATCGTCGGCGAACGGGCGGTCGAAGTCGCCGTGGACGCCGGCATCGTGGACGAGGAGACGGTCCTCGACGTGGGCGAGACGCGCCACGCGCAACTGCTCTGGATGCGGTAGCGGGCGGAGCGCCGGCGCAATCGTAGTCTATTTTCGTCGAATCGGCGCACGAACGTTACCGATTTCGGTTTCGTCGCGGCCCCGAGACCGAAGCGGTGTTAGTGCTGGGACCGTTAGAGAGACCCAATGGGAGTGCAGGAATCGTACCCGATAGACGTCGCGGCCATCCGCGAGGACTTCCCCATCCTCGACCGGAAGGTAGGCGGCGACTTCACGGTACCCGGCGAGGACGAGGACGACGACTTACCGCTTGTCTACCTCGACAACGCGGCGACCAGTCAGACGCCGAAACAGGTAGTCGACGCCATCGTGGACTACTACTACGGCTACAACTCGAACGTCCACCGCGGCATCCACCACCTGAGTCAGGAGGCGTCCGTCGCCTACGAGAACGCCCACGACCGAGTGGCGGAGTTCATCGGGGCGGCCGGCCGCGAGGAGGTCGTGTTCACGAAGAACACCACCGAGGCGATGAACCTCGTCGCCTACGCGTGGGGTCTGGAGGAACTCGAACCCGGCGACACGGTGGTCCTCACGGAGATGGAACACCACGCCTCGCTTGTCACGTGGCAGCAAATAGCCAAGAAGACGGGCGCGTCCGTGGAGTACGTCCGAGTGGACGACGAGGGCCGCCTCGACATGGAGCACGCGAAGGAACTGATAGACGAGGACGCGAAGATGGTGTCCGTCGTCCACGTCTCGAACACGCTCGGCACCGTCAACCCCGTCGCCGAACTCGCCGACATGGCCCACGAGGTGGGCGCGTACGTCTTCGTCGACGGCGCGCAGTCCGTCCCGACGCGCCCGGTGGACGTGAAGGACATCGACGCCGACTTCTTCGCCTTCTCGGGTCACAAGATGCTCGGCCCGACGGGCATCGGCGTCCTCTACGGGAAGGAGGAGATTCTCGACGAGATGTCGCCGTACCTCTACGGCGGCGAGATGATTCGCCGCGTCACCTACGAGGACTCGACGTGGGAGGACCTGCCGTGGAAGTTCGAGGCGGGCACGCCCGTCATCGAACAGGGCATCGCCCTCCACGCGGCCATCGACTACCTCGACGACGTCGGGATGGAGAACGTCCAGGAACACGAGGAACGCCTCGCCGAGTACGCCTACGACCGACTGACCGAGTTCGACGACATCGAAATCTACGGCCCGCCGGGCGACGACAGGGGCGGACTGGTCGCGTTCAACCTCGACGGCGTCCACGCGCACGACCTCTCCAGTATCCTCAACGACCGCGCCGTCGCCGTCCGCGCCGGCGACCACTGCACGCAACCCCTGCACGACAAACTCGGCGTCTCCGCGTCCACTCGCGCGTCGTTCTACATCTACAACACGTACGACGAGATAGACGAACTCGTCGACGCCGTCGACGACGCCCGCCAGTTGTTCGCGTAGGACCGGCCGTCCCTCGACTGCCGCGTCGAACCCAGTTAAAAATCTGGGGGGCGAGTCACTGTCCCAGACAACGGGTGTCGCGTATTTTTATGTGGCAGGACAATCGCGTCGTATGGCAGTCGCCAGAGCCCTCCAGGCAGCAGGCGGCGCGCTCCGACGAAATCCGAGCATCGTCGGCGTCGTGCTCGCCTTCATGTTGGCACAGCTTCCGGTACAGTTCGCGCAACTCCTCGGCCCGACGGCGGCCGTCGCGGCAAGCGGCGTCACCGTCGTCCTGTCGTTGGTGCTCGTCCCGTTCGTCTTCGCCGGCATGCTCGGGATGGCCGCCGAAGCGCTCGACGGCACGACGAGTCTCGGCACGTTCGTCGCGGCGGGCAAGCGACACTACACGTCGATGCTGGGCGCGTACGGCCTGCTGTTGGTCGGCGCGGTCGTCTTCGGCATCGTCTCGTCGATACTGTTCGCCGTCGTCTCCGTGGGCGTGTTCGCGCCGCTGGCGTCCGGCGGGGCGCTGAACCCCTCGACGTTCGGCATCGTCGCGCCCGTCGTCCTCGTCGCGTTCGTCCTGCTGTGGTTCCTACCGCTGTTCTTCGTGCAGTTCTACGGGCAGGCCATCGTCCTCGACGGGGCGGGCGCGCTCGGCGGCTTCAAGCGGAGCGTCGGCGTCGTCCGGCGGAACCTGCTGTCGGTGTTCGGGTACTCCGTCGTCGTGTTCATCGCCGGCCTCGTCCTCGGACTGCTCACGAGCATCCCCTCGACGCTCATCTCCGCACAGCGCCTCCCGGCCGCGACGTTCCCGGACCTCCCGCTGTCGCTCCTGGCGGGACTCGCAGTCGCCGGCAACGTCCTCATGGCGCTGTTCGGGAGCCTCTTTCTGGTGTTCTCGGTCGCGTTCTACCGGTCGCTCGACCGACCGGGTGACGCGGACGGACCCGAGTCCTTGCAGAGTGCGGTCGCGTAGTCGACCGCGCGGACTCACGTCACCGGTTTGCGAATCGTGGTGACGGGGACCGGCGAGCGTCGGACCAGTCCGCTGGCGACGCTCCCGAAGATGCGCGCTTCCAGCGACGGCCGACCGTGTGCGCCGACGACGATCAGGTCGGCGCCGTACTCGTCGGTCGCCCCGACGATGGTGTCGACGAGGGGGCCGACGCCGACGCCCGTCTCGACGGTGACGTCGTACTCGTCGGCTATCGTCGTCGCCTCCTCGAACAACTCCTCGGCGTGCTCTCGCCGTTCCTCGAGCCACTGGTCCCACTCGCTGGGATGGTCGCCCCACCCGGCCGCCGCCGTCTCGTCGGTCCCTCTGTCCACGACGAACAGGACCGTGACCTCGCTCGTCGGAAACTCCGAGCAGACGTACCGCAGCGCCTGTTCCGCGAGCATCGAGCCGTCGTACGGAACCAGAACGTGTGAAGGCATACCGACGGGTACGTCCCGGCGGCTATTAATGTCATCTGTGTGAAAATAGCGGTCGACTCGTCGGACCGCCTCCACGCCACCCCAATCGTTATTCACCGCTGATACGTCTGTGCGCAGTATGCTCCAGACGACTGGTATCGCCGGGGTCGTTCGCGAGACGACGGCGGAGTTCCTCGGCGGCCTGCAGGAGGCGGTCCCGAGCGTGCTCGGGGGCCTCGTCTTCCTCGCCCTCGCGTACGTCCTCATCAGAGTCGCGTTGTGGGTCCTCCGCGGGTCGCTCGACGCGCTGTACCCCGACGAACAGGACCTCGTCGTCGACCTCGGCGTCACCGCCGCGGGCGTGTTCCTCTGGTTCGGTGCCGCGCTGGCGTTCTTCAAGATAGTCGGCATGGGTGACGTGGCGGCGAGTCTCGGCACCGCGACGGGGTTCGTCGCCCTCGGCGTCTCCTACGCGCTGTCGAACATGATAGCCGACACGGTGGCGGGCGTCTACCTGCTCCGCGACCCGGACTTCAACCCGGGCGACCGGGTGGTCGCCGACCCCGTGACGGGCGTCGTCGAGTCCATCGGCCTGCGGAAGAGCCGCTTCCGCGACGAGTCGGGCGACGTGGTGGTCGTCGCGAACCGCGACGTGGAGAAGAAGTGGCGACAGGTGAGCGCTGGCGCGGACGGCGACGGCGACGCGGAGTCGGCGTCGACGTCGGCCGCGTGACCCCGTTCCGGAACCGAGGGACGCGGCGGTTTTCGAACGCCCCGGAACCCTTATGGGACGAACTCGCTTACCAACGCCCACTATGGGTATGGGCTCGGACATGTATCGACAGCAGATTCTGGACCACTACAAGAACCCCCGGAACAAGGGCGAGATGGAGGACCCCACGTTCGCCCACACCGGGGAGAACCCCTCCTGCGGCGACACCATCACGATGCAGGTCAAACTGGCCGACGACGGCGAGACAATCGAGTTCGTCGCCTTCACCGGTGACGGCTGCGCCATCAGTCAGGCCTCCGCGAGCATGCTCTCGGAGCGACTGCAGGGGACGACGCTGTCGGAACTGGAGGAGATGGACACCGACGACGTGACCGAGATGCTCGGCGTCGACATCTCGCCGATGCGCATCAAGTGCGCCGTCCTCGCTCGGCAGGTGGCACAGGACGGCGCCGCCATCTACGAGGGCGACGCGACGAGGCCACGACGACGACCGAGGAGTAGCCGGCCGCCCGTCTCCGCCGTTTCTCACCGACGCAGCGACGCGCCGACCGACTTCGCTATCGAGACGAAGTAGCCGACGCCAGCCCGAACATCGCCGTCTCGCAGGGCCCGAATCACGCCCCGGAGCCCGATGGGTTCCGGCGGGTCGTCCGGGTCGCTCGCCCGTCCGACCGCCCGCATGAGCACCGTCAGTCCCCGGACGGTGTCGGGGTCGGACGCCTCGTCGACGACTTCGCCGAGGGCCGACCCCGTCGAGGCGAGTTCGGCCACCATGTCGTCTTCGAGTGCGCCGGAGGCCAGCGAGACGACGTCGGCGAGTGCGACGACGTCGTCGAGGGTCCCCGAGCGCTGGAGTTCGACCAACGTCTCCAGCGCCTCGGACAGTTCGTCGCCGTTCTCGCCGACCGCCGTCGCGAGGCGGACCGTCTCGGGCGTGGCCGCGGCGTCGCCCGCCTCGGCCAGCGTGGCCGCCGTCCCGGTGAGTTCGGCCACCATGTCGTCTTCGAGCGCGCCGCTTCCCAGTTCGACCACGTCGAGCAGTTCGTTCACCACGTCGAGTCGTTCCACGAAGCGGGCGACCGCCTCGGGGTTCTCCTCGATGGCGCGTTCGAGGTCGGTCGTCGCCGCCTCGAACTCGACTTCGGAGTTGGATTCGCTCATGGTATCACCTCAGAGTAGCCCTCGGGCGGTGAGCCAGTAGGACTCGTTGTAGGCGAGTTTCGCCCAGTGGACGAACTTCGACTCGTCTCTGACGACCGGTTCGGTCTCGTAGTCGAACGAGAGGAACGTCGCCGAGTTCATGCCCGCCTCCAGGAAGCAGACGGTCTTCCCGTCGTACGTCGCCGTCGGCACCCGGTCGCGGACGCGACTGGCGATGCGTTCGGCGACGACGGACGCCTGGTAGTGGGCGGCGCTGCCGGCCTTCGGTGCCGGCACGTCGCTCGCGTCGCCGAGGGCGTACACGTCGTCGGCGTGCTTCGCTTCGAGCGTGTGCTTGTCCACCTCGACCCACCCGCCGTCGCCGAGGCCCGAGTCCATCACGAGTTCGTCGCCGCGGTGCGGCGGGATGGCGACGAGGAGGTCGTAGTCGAGTTCCTCGCCCTCCATCGAGTGGACGACGCCCGCCTCGGGGTCGACCTCCTCCGCGTTGAAGAACGTGACCGCGTCGATGTCGCGTTCCGCGAAGCGCGGTTCGGCCCAGTCGTGGACGGGCACCTTCCCGTGGAGTCGCTGGATGGGGTACGTGTAGGTGATGTCCACCTGGTCGCGGACGCCGCGTTCGCGGAACCACTCGTCCGCCATCATCACGAACTCGACGGGGGCCGCCGGGCACATGTGCGGCGACCCGACGACGGAGAGGACGAGGTGGCCCTCGGTGAAGTCCGCGAGGGCGTCGCGGAGTCGCTCCGCGCCGTCGGCGCTGTAGAAGTTGTGCGCCCCCTCGACCAGTCCGGGCACCTCCTCGGGGGTGATGGTCGCCCCCGTCGCGAGGACGAGGTGGTCGTACGACAGGTCGGAGCCGTCGCGGAGCGTCAGGCGCTTCCCGTCGGTGTCGATGCCCTCGACGCGGTCGTACACGAGGTCGATCCGCGGATCGACGAGGTCCGCGAGGGGTCTGACGCCGTCGGACACGTCGCGCTGACCGAAGGCGACGTACAGCCAGACCGGCTTGTAGACGTGATCGGTCGATTCGTTCACGAGCGTCACTTCGACGTCGCCCGCGTCCAGTTCCGACGCGAGACCGTCTGCCAGTCGGTTCGCGAGGACCGAGCCGCCGGTTCCGCCGCCGACGATTGCAATTCGTTGTGTCATTGTATTGGATCGGTGAGAGGTTCGTTCAGCGAGCTGTTCAAACTATCCCGGAGCGGTCACGACGACTTCTGGACGTAGATGCTCCAGTAGTCGTCGTGTTCCTCCATCGCGAGGAGTTCGTGGCCGGCCTTCTCCAGCCACTCCGGGACGTCGTCTTTCGAACCCGCGTCGCTCGTCTGCAGTTCGATGACGGTTCCGGGGTCGGCGTCTTTGATCGCACTGACCAGCTCCATCAGAGGGCCGGGGCAGCCGGCACCGCGTTGGTCTAGCGTCACGTCGGGGAATATCGATTCACTCATTGTTGTCACCTCGAACGGGGAGTACCTGTGTGTCCGTCGCGCGGTTCGGGAAGCCGGCGACGCCGAGTTCGTCGTCGAACACGTCGGCGTAGTCTTCCAGCGTGCGCCCCACCGTGGCCGCGCTCAGCGTCGTCAGGTCCGCCGGCGCCGAGACGACTCCGAATCCGTTCATGATGGGGTCACGGTTAGTCGTTGGCAGCCACGACGGATAATATTGTGGTTCAATTCCAATACTGTGAGAACCATCTCGGCGTTCGGTTCGACGTCGCGTCGTTCGGTCGGTTTCGGTCCTGTCTGTGGGCTCGACGGTGCGACGACCCGTCCGGTGATTCTCTGTACGTACAAGTTCGTCGGTGTCGGCACCGCGCGTCTCGACGGGTGTCGCGTCGGCGAGTCGTCTCAGTCGACGCAGCCGGTCACGTCCCGGTTGTGCGCGTCGTACCCGAGTCGCCCGTCGTCGAGTTGCGCCGTGCGTGCGCCGTGCCACTCCGTCCTCGTCGCCGCCGGGACCCGCCCCCGAACCGCGTCGGCGACGGTGTCCACGATGACGCGGAGGAAGTACGCCTCGTCCGCCGGGTACGCGCCGTCGACCGGACGAACCGCCCAGTCGGCGTCGGCGGCGACGAACTCGACGCCTCGCCGGCCGAGGTGGCGTTCGAGTCGACGGCCCGCCCGCGACCCCAGTCGGTCGTCGCCGTGCATGGTGTCGTGGTACGCCGAGAGAACCGCGTCGTCGGCCTCGTGGGACGGGGAGAACGCCGTCCCGCCGTCGAACGTGATGGGGAAGGAGAACCGGCCGCCCGCGTCGAGGCCGTCGAGCAGTCGGTCGACGCCCGCCGGTCCGAGTAGGTCCACGAACGCCTGCGCGAGGACGAACGTCCACCCGCCCGCGTCGGCCGCGTCGAGGGCGTCGCCGCGGACGAACCGGGCGTCTATCGCGCTCTCGCCGCGGAGCGACAGCGACCCCACCGTCTCGCCCGGTCCGTCGAAGACGCCGGCGTCCGAGACGGCCCACCCGCGGTCCCGCGCCGCCGCCGCGGTCAGGTCGCGGCCGAGGCGGAGGACGTCGGCGTCGGCGTCGACGGCGACGTACGTCAGGTCCGGCGGGTCCGGCCAGTCGAGGAGACGGCGGAGGAACGGGGCCGTCCCGCGCCCGCGTCGAGGAGGCGAACGTCGCCGGACCGCCCGGCGAGGTCCGTCCGGACGCGTCGGCGGACGCCGGGGTCGAACGTTCGGTCGTCGACCGTCTCCTTCGCGAGGAGGTAGCGCCGGTCGTCCCCCTTCATCGCTCCCCCTCCGCGCGGGTCCGCCGGTGACCCGCGGCGTCCGACGACGCCCCGTCGTGTCCGGCCTCGCCTCGTCGCCGTCTGCCGTTCGTTCCTCGTCGTCTGCCGTCGCCTCGGCCCCCATCGCGGCGACGTCCCCGAGGAACCCCCGGAGGTCGGCCACCGTCTCGG
>NZ_WPCD01000020.1:0-37155 GCF_009741955.1 Halogeometricum sp. CBA1124
GGCGGCGGCGACGCGCCGACTTCGCCGCGCGGTCGACGAGGGACGGGGGCGGGTCGCGCGATGACGGCCGACGTGGACCTCGACGCGGCGCTCTCGGCCGTTCGGTCGGTCCAACCGCTCGTCAACTCGGTGACGAACGACGTGACCGTGAGCGACGTGGCGAACGTGACGCTTCACTGGGGTGGTCTGCCGGTCATGTCCGACGACGAACGCGAGGTCGGCGACATGGTCGCGGGCGCGCAGGCGTGTCTGCTCAACATGGGAACGGTCAGCGAGGACGGCGAGGCGGCGATGGTCGCGGCGGGAACGTCGGCGAACGAGAACGGCGTCCCCCTCGTCGTGGACCCCGTCGCGTCGGCGCGACGCCGACCCGAGACCGGGTCGCGGACCGTCTCGTCACCGACCTCGACGTGGACGTGCTCAACGGCAACTACGGCGAGATAAGCGCCCTCGTCGGCGCGGACGCCGAGGTCCGCGGCGTCGAGTCCGTGGGCGAGTACGCCGACATCGCGGAGACGGCCGTCGCCTGCGCCCGGACGACCGGTGCCGTCGTCGTCGCCTCCGGCGAGACGGACGTGGTCGCGACGGCCGACGAGGCGTTCGAGGTGCGCGCGGGCCACGAGATGATGGGACGGGTCGTCGGTACGGGCTGTATGCTCGGGGTCACGCTCGCCACCTTCGCCGGCGCGACCGACGACGTTCGGGAGGCCGCCCTCGCGGGCACGCTGGCGTTCGGACTCGCCGGCGAGGCGGCCGCCGACGGCCGGTTCGGCGACTACGCGGGCCCGGCGAGCTACAAAGTCGCCTTCCTCGACGCGGTGGCCGGACTCGACGGCGTCGACCTGCCGGACGCCGCGTCTCGCATCGAACGGGTGGTGGACGAGCGATGACGACGGCCGACCCCGACCCGCAGTCGCTCCCGTACGCGCTGACCGTCGCCTCCAGCGACTCCGGCGGCGGCGCGGGCATCCAGGCGGACCTGAAGACGATGACCCGCCTCGGCGTCTACGGCGGGTCCGTCGTCGTCGCCGTCACGGCGCAGAACACCCGCGGCGTGGAGTCGACGCACGTCCTCCCGACCGAGGAGATTCGCGCGCAGTTCGACGCCGTCACCGACGACTTCGACGTGGGCGCGGTGAAACTCGGGATGCTGGCGACGGCCGACGCCGTGCGGACCGTCGCCGACTGCCTCGACGCCTACGAGGGGCCGGTCGTCGTCGACCCCGTGATGGTCGCCACGTCGGGTGACAGACTCCTCGACGCCGACGCCGTCGACGCCTACACCGACCTGTTCGCGCGGGCGACGCTGGTGACGCCGAACGCCGACGAGACGGAGGCGCTCACGGGCGAGTGGCCCGACTCGGCGGCGGCGCGTGACGCCGCCGCGGCGCAGTTCTTCGAGTGGGGCGTCGACGCCGTCCTGTTCAAGGGCGGCCACGTCGCCGACGGCGACGAGGTGCGGGACGTCCTCGTCACGCCGGACGACCGGACGGTGTTCGCCTCCCCCCCGCGTCGACACGGAGACGACGCACGGGTCGGGATGCACGCTGTCGAGCGCTATCGCCGCCCGCCTCGCGCGCGGTGACGACCGGGCGACGGCCGTCGAGCGAGGCATCGACTTCGTCCGCTCGGCCATCGAACGGCCGGCCGACGTGGGCGAGAACGGGAGCGTGAACCACCTCGTGGACGCGAGCGAGACGGTCGGCGCGTTCGAGAACTGACTCGCTCAGGCGGACTCGACCCGTTCGACGAGTCCGTCGAAATCGTCGTCGAAACTCGCGACGCGGTCGACGTCGCGCGCGTCGCACACCGCCAGCGTCGCGGCGTCGGTGAAACTCAGGTCCTGGTCGTCGTACCGTTCGAACGCCGCGACGCTCTGGCGGAACAGACCGCCGTCGACGACCACCGTCTCGAACACCTCGGGAAACCGGCCGCGCCCGAGGATTCGGTCCCCGACATTCTTCGCCGCCTCGAACGACCCGGTCCGGCGTCTGGTGAGCGTGACCGTCTCGTCGTAGACGTAGTCGCTCGTGTACGGGTGGCCGTACTCGCCGTCGAGAATCGCGTCCACGAGTGCCCGGGCGTCCTCGTGGCGACTCGCCGACCGGTCGTGGTGCGCGAAGAAGACGCCCGTGTCGACGAAGACGCTCATCCGTACAGAATCTCGTCGATGTCGTCCTCGTCGGTGGACCGCCCCGAGTCGACCATTCCCTCGTGAACGCGCGTGCGCGCGTCCTCGTCGACGGGGACGGAAGACGCTCTGAACGACTCGATCAGGTCCTCCTTCGACGCGTAGGCGTCTTCGACCAGTCGCGCCAGGAGGTCCTGTTGCGTGACCCGCCGCCCCGTCTCCAGCCGAATCTCCGCCTGGAGGCGTTCGAGGTACGACTTCGTCTCCTCGTCCATCTTCACGGACGTCGCCATAGCTTCAGTAACGCTTTCTACCAAAAATACGTTTCTACCGAACTAGCTTCGGTCGGTCGTCCGCTGGGGGAGGGGGTCCGGGGGAATCACCCGGAACGGTCTGCGGCCGAAAGCGGCCTCAGATCATCAACTGGATGTCGGCGTCGGCCATGTCCTGGATGGCCGTCGCCGCGCCGACGCCCGTCGTGACGCCCGAGAAGAAGTCGTCCTCGTCGTACCCCATCAGTTCGATGGTCATCTGACAGGCCTGGAACTCGACGCCGAGGTCCAGCGACGTCTGGATGAGTTCCTCGATGGACGCGGTGTCGTTGTCGCGGATGCGCTTCTTCATCATCTCCGTCGTCACGCGGTCCATGCCGGGGAGCGTGGCGAGGGCGTTCGGCATCGGCATGTTCGGGTTCCCGACCGAACTCAGCTTCAGGTTGCTCGACCGTTCCTCGTGGAGGATGTCCAGCCCCCAGAACGTGTGGAACACGGTCACCTCGTAGCCGAACGCGGCCGCGGTGCTGGCGAGGATGAGCGGCGGGTACGCCATGTCCAGCGTCCCCTTCGTGGCGATGATGGACATCTTCGGTGGCCCCTCGTCCTCCGTCGCCGACTCCACGTCGGCGAGTCGCTCCTCCAGTTCTGCGACGCGCGCCGCCAGTTCCGCGCGGGACTGGTCGCCGTCGTCGCTGGGCGTCGGTGTGCTGTCCGTGCTCATGTTCTACTCGGCCTTCTGCACGTAGTGCTTGTAGACGCCGTCACCCTCGCTCTGGTCGAGCAGTTCGACGCCGTCGGTGGTGTCCGCCCATCCCGCGATGTCGCTCATGCTGCCGGAGTCAGTCGCCACGACTTCCAGCACGTCGCCTGCGGCGAGTTCGTCGATGGACTGTTTGGTCTTGACGACCGGCATCGGGCAGTTTTCTCCTTTCACGTCGAGCGTCTCGGTAATCTCGAAGTCGTTCATGGTGTTGAACTC
The DNA here is from genome assembly GCF_009741955.1 of Halogeometricum sp. CBA1124. Taxonomy (NCBI): domain Archaea; kingdom Methanobacteriati; phylum Methanobacteriota; class Halobacteria; order Halobacteriales; family Haloferacaceae; genus Halogeometricum; species Halogeometricum sp. CBA1124. Next base: position 3,386 of record NZ_WPCD01000020.1, read on the forward strand.
GTCGTACAATATCGGCGGGGTAAACAAAAGTGTGTCGGTAGTAGTTCCAAAAGTGCACACTACTCTGTGCGAGTGTCGGACAGGACGAGTCTATTCTGACCTTCGTACGGCCTGATTCGACTCTCACGGTTTCTCGACGCCAGTTAGTATTGCAGAAAACACGACTTACCATGCAAAGCGTTATCCGGCTTCTCCGGGTAGGTGAGGGTAACGATGGACGGAACGCAATCTGCGGGTGTCGACTCGGCCGGGCCGATTTCGCCCGAGCGACTCCGAGAGCGAATCGCGAGCGGCGACGGTGCGTTCGTTCTCGACGTCCGTTCGAGGCGGGACGACGGGGAGGCGGTCGCGCTCGAATCCGCTCCGAACGACTGCGCCGACGACGACGGGACGCCGAGATGACGGGACAGGACCCCGACGCGCCCTCGAACGGCCCCGACCCGGCGTCGTCCGTCGGGGCGGGACTCCTCGACGAGGACATGGGGCCGAGTTCCGCGCTCGCACACCTCTACCGCGGCGAGATTCATCGGATGAAGTTCTGGCGCGAGCGACTGGACCAGACCACGAACTGGGTCGTGCTACTCATCGCCGCCGTCCTCACGTGGGCGTTCTCCAGTGCGTCGAACCCGCACTACGTGTTGCTCGTCGGCGACGCCGCGGTGGTGATGTTCCTGTTCGTCGAGGCGCGCCGATACCGCGCGTACGACCTGTGGCGCTCGCGGGTGCGTGACCTCCAGCAGAACGTGTGGGCCGTCGGACTCGACCCGGAGATGGAGGTGGAGGAGACGGCGTGGCGCGAACGCCTCGCGCGGGACTACCGCACGCCCGTCCTGAAGATATCGACCGAGGAGGCCCTCGCGCACAGACTCCGGCGCGTCTACTTCGCGCTGTTCACCGTGCTCAACGGCGCGTGGCTGTTGCGCGTGACGGCCTTCGGCGAGACGCCGTGGCCGGAGAGCGCGGCGGTGGGGTCGGTGTCCGGTCTCGTCGTGACCGCGGCCGTCGCCGGACTCCACGTGGTCGCGGCGGTGGTCTGCTGCCGTCCCCGAACGTGGCACACCGAGGGCGAACTCCTCGACGAGGACCTTCGGGAGCGTTCGGACCGCTGACCGCCGCCACCGACGACCTCCCTCGAACTCGCTCCGACGAGCGAGTCGCGACCGCGCGAATCTTATTGCGAGAATAGCACAATATAGTGTCTTCTGGTGGGGGCGAAGCCGCGCTACCGAGTCGTACGACGGTTCGCCGAGGGGTTGACGAAGCGTGAACTCGGCGGTATCGAAGCACGATAATGTGTCGAATTTAGGGCCGTGTAGTGCGCTGAGCGCAGATTGGCTTCAGAGTGGGTCCTCGCACTCGCTCGTGTGAGGGTGACCCTCCAAGTTGTTCGGTATTGGATTGATTGCACAATACTTATTTTACAGGGGTCCATTGGGTATCTTGATGGCAGACGAATTCCCCGAACCGGAGGTCGCCGTCGAATCGATCGTGCCCGAAGAACTCAAGAGTCGTATCGACGCCGGCGAGGAGGTCACGCTCCTCGACGCGCGGATGGCGTCCGATTACGAGGAGTGGAAGATAGACGGGCCGAACGTCGAGTCGGTCAACGTCCCGTACTTCGAGTTCTTCGAGGACGAGATTGCCGACGACGTTCTCGAACAGATTCCCGACGACCGCGAAGTGACCGTGCTGTGCGCGAAGGGCGGCGCCAGCGAGTACGTCGCGAGCAAGCTGAGCCAACTCGACTACGACGTGAACCACCTCGAAGAGGGGATGAACGGGTGGGCGCGCATCTACGAGCGGAAGGAGGTCACCGGGTACGACGGACCCGGCACCGTCTACCAGTACCAGCGTCCCTCCTCGGGCTGTCTGGGCTACCTGCTCGTCTCGGACGACGAGGCCGCGATTGTCGACCCGCTCCGGGCGTTCACCGACCGCTACTTCGCGGACGCGGAGGAACTGGGCGTCGAACTGACGTACGCGTTCGACACGCACATCCACGCCGACCACATCAGCGGCCTGCGCGAACTCGACGCGGAGGGCGTGACCGGGGTCATCCCCGCGGAGTCCGTCCCGCGCGGCGTCACGTACGCGGACGAACTGGAGACGGCGGCGGACGGCGACGAGTTCGAGGTCGGCGACGCCGTCGTCGAGACGGTCTACACGCCGGGCCACACCAGCGGGATGACCTCGTACCTGCTCGGCGACAGCCTGCTCACCACGGGTGACGGGCTGTTCATCGAGAGCGTCGCCCGCCCGGACCTCGAAGAGGGTGACGACGGCGCGCCCGAGGCCGCGCGGATGCTGTACGACTCGCTGCAGACGCGCGTGCTGACCCTGCCCGACGACACGCTCGTCGGCGGCGCGCACTTCAGCGACGCCGCCGTGACCGCCGAGGACGGCACCTACACCGCGACGGTCGGTGCCCTCGTCGAGCGCATGGACGCGCTGTCGATGGACGAAGCGGAGTTCGTGGAGACGATCCTGGCGGACATGCCGCCGCGTCCGGCGAACTACGAGGCAATCATCGCGACCAACCTGGGACAGCAGGAAGCCGACGACGAGGAGGCGTTCACCCTCGAACTCGGCCCGAACAACTGCGCCGCCAGTCAGGAGTCGCTCGCCGGTGACTAACGACGCTCCATGGTACTAGACCCAGTCCCGCTCCAGTTGCTGTCGGAGTTCTTCCCCAACGGCATCAGCCGGTACGCCGTCGGCGGCCTGTTCGTCGGTCTCGGCGCCAGTATCATCTACCTGGGCACGGGTATCAGCGCCGGCGCGAGCACGTTCCTCGAGTCGACGCTCTCGTACGTCTCCGACCAGTCGCGGTTCAAGCAGTACGTCGCCTCGCGAGACTGGCGATTGGTGTTCACGTTCGGCATCATCATGGGCGCGGCCGTGTACGCCCTCCTCTATCAGGACGGTGCGTGGACCACGTCCGTTCAGCCGTGGCGACTGTTCGTCGGCGGCGTCCTCGTCGGCGTCGGCACCCGCGTGGGGAAGGGCTGCACGTCCGGCCACGGGGTCTGTGGCGTCGGCTCCGCGTCGCGGACGTCGCTGGTGGGCGTCGTCACGTTCCTGCTCGTCGCCATCGGCGTGGCGCAACTGGTCGCGGCTCTGGGGGTGACCCCCTGATGGCGGACAGACATCCCCTGTTCATGCCGCTGATACTGGTCGGCGGCCTGATATTCGGCTTCGGTCTGGGGTTCAGCCACATGGCCCGTCCGGAAGTCGTGCTGGACTTCCTCCAGTTCGAGGACCTGGGGCTCCCGTTCGTCATGTTCGGCGGCGCGGCCGTCACCGGACTGGCGTACTTCCTCGGCCCCAAACTGCTCGGTCGCCCGCCGATAACGGGGCGGAGCTTCGAGCGACGCCTGAAGTCGTTCGACCGGAACGTCCTCGTCGGCGGCGCGATATTCGGTGCCGGGTGGGGGCTGTCGGGCATCTGTCCCGGCGCGGCCTACGCCAGCCTCGGCATCGGGAACGTCACCATCCTCTGGGCGCTCGCCGGCATGTTCGTCGGCGCGTACGTGCAGGGACTGTGGCGGAGTCGCAGCGACGCCGCGGACCCGGCCGCGACCAGCGCCGACTGACCGGCGCGCTTTCCCCCGACGGACCGTCGTCCGAACCGCCTTCCCTTTCCCCTTCTCCCGTCCGTGCGCGCTCACGAATACGACTCGAATCCGAGAAAACGCGCGCGCCGGCAGCCTCGACGACGGCCGTCCGAGCGCTTCGGGCGTCCGACGGCCCGTCAGAGGTACGTCTGTGCGGCGATGGACGCCGAAATCAACAGACAGACGACGCCCAGAGCGCGGACGACCCACACCGAACGCTCGGAGACGGCGGCGTCGGCGCCGTAGTCGCCTCGCCGCCGACGGCTCGGGCCGCCGAACACCGACAGTTTGAGCGCGGTCCGCGGAGCGGCGAGGGCCGCGACGCCGAGCGCGGCACCGAGGACGACGGCGAGTAGTTCGCGGACGCCGGCCATCTACGAGCGGAGCCGCTGGATGCGCTTCTCCATCGGCGGGTGGGTGGACACGATACGCTGGAGGAGACCCCTGTCGGGGCTGGAGATGCAGAGCGCGCTCACCTGCTGGTCCACGCCGCCGTCGCCTCGCCCACGGCCGCGGCCGCGTCGGGAACTCCGGGCCGACTCGCGGGTCCGCTGGTTCCCCTCGTGAATCTTCTCGAGGGCGCGTGCGAGCGGGTCGCCGGACCCGATAGCGCGCTTGGCGTCGGCGTCGGCGACGTACTCGCGGTACCGCGAGATGGCGAGGACGAACAGCATCACGAAGAACTGCACGATGTTGCCGACGACGATGGCGAGGAAGAAGTCCGCGAGGTCGCTGTCGCCCGTGAGCAGTACGGCGTACTGGGCGACGATGGCGACGATGGAGGCGATTCCCTGCCCGAGTTGCATCGTCACGACGTCGCGGTTGGCGATGTGCGCGAGTTCGTGCGCGAGGACGCCCTCGAGTTCGTCGCGGTCGAGCAGTCCGAGGAGTTCCTCGGAGACGACGACGACGCCGGCACCCTTCCGGCCGACGGCGAACGCGTTCGGGACGCCCATGCGGGCTATCTTCAGGTCGGGTTTCTCGATACCCATCTCCCGGGAGTGTTCTTCGACCATCCGGTGGACCTGCGGGTACCGCTGTTCGGACAGGTCCTCGGCGCCGACGCTCCGGAGCGCTATCCACTTTCCGACCTTGTACTGGACGCCGACGAGGAGGACGCTGCCGACGATGGCGATGGGCAGGACGCCCTGACCGAACGTCACCATGCGGCGGCGACTGCGACGAGGTAGAACGCCGCGAGGATGGCACCGACGACGGCCATCCGTACCGTGAGTCCCAGATGTCTCATGCGGTCTGACGTTCCCGAATAGAGACACATGAGACTTGTGTCAGACACGTTCACGTGTGACGACCGAACCCGCCAGACGCCAGTACGCCGGTCGTCTCGGGAGCGAGGAGGCGATGGCCGCGGGAACGGCGAGTCCAGACGGAACGGGTTACGCGTCGTCGCTCCCGCCGTGGTCGAGCAACGGGGAGTCCGGATTCGCACAGTCCTCGCGTCCGCAGACGCCGGCGTCGGCACCGGCGCGTTCGACGCCGCCGGACAGGCGTCCGATGTTCCACTCGACCGAGTGGCCCGTCTCCCGTTCGTGGTCGTCGAGGGCCGTCCGGGCGGCCCGAAGCGAGTCGAACGTAGCCGCGTACGCGCAGTCGGCGCAGCGAACTTCGACGTCGGTGGTCATCCGAACCGGGATACGCGGCGGACGCGGGTAAGTGCATCTGTCGACGTCTCCGCCGCCCACCGCACGGGGGGCCGGAGTTCGTACCGGTCGGACGGGGTCGGTCGAGTGCGTCGTGAGTCGTCTCGGGGCACGCGCGGAACCCGCGTCCGGTCCGCCCGCGAGTCGGGGCCGCATCAATTATTATTTAGGCCTCCCTAAACGCGACCGATGACGGACGACGACTCACCGACCGAAGACCGAACCGTGATCCGTTCCGGACGCGACTTCGAAGAGGAGTTCCGACTGGACGCCCGCGAGGCGGGCGACTTCCTCGTGGCCCTCGGCGAACAGTTGCGCGACGGCGACGAGGTCACGATTTCGACCGACGAGTGGGAACTCCCCTTCGCGTTCGGCGAACCGGTAGAACTCGAAATCGACTACGAGGGCGTCGGGGAACCCGAACTCGAGATAGAATTAGAACTGCCGGGGCGAACCGACGAGGAGCCACCGCGCATCGAGTAACGCCGTTTGGCCGTCCGAGCGCTCGACGCAGGAGCGGTCGACGACGAGAAAAGTAGCCACAGTCGGTCCCGAACGCCGGGACCGCGCTTTCGTTCGCGTGTGACCGACCGTCTCGGTGGGTCAGTCGGCGGTCGACCGTTCGCTGGTGACCGCCTCGGCGCGGAGTTCGCGGATACTGCTGAGGACGACTGCGCCACTCACCAGCAGTGCCGCGCCGAGGATGATGGCGAGGCTGACGACGTCGAACACTTCGATGCCGACGTAGTCGCCGACCTGCCGGACGGCGACGGCGAACGCGCCGAGCAGCAGCATCACGCCGAAGTAGACCTTGATGTCGTCCTCGTCGACGAGACTCGTCGCGCCGGCGCCGAGTCTCGCTCCGAGAGCGCTCCCGGCCAGTAGCGGCACGACGATGGACAGGTCCACCGCGCCGGACTGGGCGTACAGGAACGACCCGATACCGCCCGAGAACACGATCTCGAACAGGTCCGTCCCGACGGCGACGGGGACGGGGACGCCCACGAGGTAGAACAGCGCGGGCATGCGGATGAAGCCGCCACCCACGCCGAGGAAGCCCGAGAGCAGTCCCGTCGCGAACGCGACCAGGAGGACCATCCACAGCGAGACGGTGATGCCGCCCCGGAGGGAGATCATCGGGGGGACGTGGTACGACTGAATCTTCTTCGCGATGTCGGGGATGTCGTCCGCGTCGGCGTCGGCGTCCTCGGCGTCGTGCGAGATACCGCCGCCGCCGCCCTTGACCGCGTTGTACGTCACGAACACGCCGATAGAACCCAGCAGGCCCACGTAGGCGATGCTGACGATGCTACCCGCGAGTCCGATGTGTTGGAGGTACTCCAACCCTATCTTCCCGACTTCGATGCCGGCGGTCGTCCCGGCTATCATCAGCACACCGAGTTTGTAGTCCACCTGTCCGAGGTCCCGGTGTTTGAGCGTCGCGATGACGGAGGTACCGAACACGAACGCGAGGCCGGACCCGACGGCGACGTTCGGTGCGTACCCCATCACGAGTAACGCCGGCGTGACGAGGAACGAACCGCCCATCCCGAAGAACCCGAACAGGATTCCGATGAGCAGTCCGAATCCGGCGAACATCGTCAGCAACTCGACGCCGACTCCGAGTATCTCCATCGTTAGATACCCCTGATGAGGTCGGTCACGCGCTTCCCCAGCGCCGATTCGAGAATGCCGTACCCCACGTACAGCACGATCGCTTCTACCAGCACCAACCCGATGAGGGTCGCCGCCAGCATGTTCCCGCTCAGACCTTCGAGCCCTAACATTGGTCGACACCTTGAGGCAGTCTTGTGCGTATCATGGAATCCTCACATCACCCTGTATCCGGTCAGAGGCTATAATAGTTTTGTAATCATGGTACAATACTGTATCTCGGTAACTCACCCATAGTGATGTGTAAGTTACGAGTGGCTACGAGGGGTTCGAGCGCCCTCACTCGACGAATCGTCGCTTCCGATGCGCGCGCGTCATCGAACGCGACTCCGCCGAATCGGAGCACTCGACTCGTCTCGCGAGTGACGAGTCTCGTCTCGTGGAATATATTGTGATTTCTCCCCACGTGACGTGAGGAATCACGAAGACGCACCGAACGGATGGGTCGAAACTGACGCGTCGGCGGGCGAGTGATGTCGCGGGTAGTCGAGCGTGTGTGGTACGGGATTCGACACCGAGAGACCGAGCGCTCGCCGATGGGCGACGAGGGCCCGTACCGCGGCATCTCGACCCGTTCGTCGTTGGTTTGCACGCAGAATTGTAAATTCTCTACACAAACGTTATACCCGCCGCGGTCGTAGGAGCGAACATACGATGCCCGATTCAATGTCCAAGCAACTCGAGGCGGACATCGAATGTGAGGGGCTCCTCGAGTGCTTCTACGGTCTGAAGCAACTCGACAAGGAGTGTTACAGAGCCCTCGTCACAGCCGACGACCCCCTCACCGTGGACGGGGTGGCCGACGCGGTCGACCGCGAACGGTCCACCGCGTACCGGGCGGTCCAACGTCTCCTCGAGAGCGGCTTCATCGAGAAGGAGCAGGTGAACTACGACCAAGGCGGCTACTACCACGTCTACTCGTCGGCCGACTCGGACGAGATTGCCACCAACATGCAGCGCATGCTCAACGACTGGTACGCGGAGATGGGCCAACTCATCGGCGAGTTCGAGCGGAAGTACGACCGCGAGTCGACCGACGACGCGCGGTCGGCGATGTCGCGGTAGCCACCGCAACGGTACGCCGGCGACGCACGCGAACGGCCGTCGAACTCCCTCTTCTCAAGCTCGCTGGTACTTCGTGTAGCCGCCGCGGACGGCGTTGATGACCGCGCCGAGGAGGAGGACGACGCCGGTGAAGTAGAGCCAGGTGAGAAGCAACATGATGCCGGTGACGATGTCGGTTCCGCCGGCCGTCGAGTGAGCGACGTATATCTGGAACAGGCCCTGCAGGAGCGCCCAGCCCACCGCCGCGACGACGACGCCGGGGAGAATCTCCCGGGCGGAGACGTCCACGTCGGGGAAGACGTAGTATATCGGGAAGAACGCCACGACGAGTCCGAGGGCGAGCAGGAAGGGCAGGAGTGCGCCGAGGTAGGGAATCATCCCCTGAAACGCCCCGAACACGCTGGTCGCGGCTATCATGGCCGCGATGGAGAGCAGCAGGCTGACGAGGACGACGACGCCGTCTTTTATCTGGTCGACGATGGAGTTGTCGGCCTCCACCTCGTATATCTCGGAGAACGCCGTGTCGAGGCCGCGGAATATCTTCAGCGCACTCCATACGAGGACGGCGAACCCGACGACGGACGAGCCGGTGACCTTGTCGGCCTGCGTGGCGAACAGCCGTTCGATGAAGTCGCCGATGGCCGGCGAGACGTTCTGCGTGATGGTCGAGAGAATCTGGTCCTGCCATCCCGTTCCGAAGAACGCGACGACGAGGACGAAGAACAACAGGATGGGAACGAGGGAGACGAAGGCGTTGTAGGCGATGCTCCCCGCGAGGAAGGTGACGTTCTTCTCGCGGAACGCTTCGCCCACGGCCTTGACCGACGAGACGACTCCCGACGTGGTGCTCATGACGTGAACCTGCGCCCGAAGTACACAAAGAAGTCACGGCAGATGGACCGCCTTCCACCGAATTTCAGGTTTTCTCCCCGGTCAGTACGACGGAAAGAACGTCACGCCGGCGTCGGGGCGACTGTCCCCGACAGCGCGCCGTCCGCGACCCGGCTCACGGAGCTTTATATCCGTCACCCCGAAACGTGACCTATGACAACGTACGACACCGTGGAGTCGCCAGACGAGACGACGGTGTTCTCGTATCACGACCTCGAACCGCCGACGCTCTCGGACGTGTACGCGGCACGTTCGGTCGTCAGCCGACACCTGCCGGAGACGCCCCTCGTCCGCAGCGAGTTCCTCTCGGCCGAACTCGACGCCGACGTCTACCTCAAGCGCGAGGATACGCTGCCGACGGGCGCGTTCAAGGTCCGCGGCGGCGTCAACCTCTGCGCCCGACTCGACGAGGAGTTTCACGACCCCGGCCTCGTCGCGGCGAGTACGGGGAACCACGGCCAGTCCGTCGCCTACGCGGGCCGGGAGTTCGACATCCCCGTCGTCGTCGCCGTCCCGGGCGACCCGAACCCCGACAAGGTGGCGGCGATGGAGCGGTTCGGTGCGGAGGTACACCCGCACGGCCGCGATTACGACGACGCGCGCGAGTGGGCCGAAGCGCGGGCGCGAACGGAGGGCTACCGCTACGTCCACTCGGCGAACGAACCGGCACTCGTCGCGGGCGTCGCCACCGCCGGCCTCGAAGTCGTCGAACGACTCCCCGAGGTGGACACCCTCTTCTGCCCCGTCGGCGGCGGCAGTAGCGCGTCGGGCTACTGTCTGACCGTCGGCGACATCGCGGACGCCGACGTCGTCGGCGTGCAGTCGGAGAACGCGAGTGCGATGTACCACGCGTGGGCCGAGGGCCACCTCCGCCCGCGCGAGGACGCGGACACCTACGCTGAGGGCCTCCAGTCGCGCGTCCCGTTCGCCCTCACGACCGAGATGCTGCGCGAGGGCCTCTCCGAGATGGCCCTCGTGAGCGACGACCGAATCGAGGACGCCGTCGAGACGATGCTCCGCGAGGAACACCTCCTCCTGGAGGGGGCGGCCTGTGCCGCCGTCGCGGCGGCACTCGAACGCGGCGACGAACTCGCCGGGCAGACGGTGGTACTGCAGGTTTCGGGACGCAACCTCGCCGCGTCGAAACTGGAAGCGGCGGTCTGCGGGGAGGGCGGGGGGTCGGAATGACGGCCGCCGACTCGGGGCGGATTCGAGACGAGTTGCGCGAGATTCGGCGGGCGTTCCACCGCTACCCCGAACCGGCGTGGTGCGAGTTCGTCACGACCGCTCGCGTCGTCGACTCCGTCGAACGCATCGGCGTCGACGAGGTGCGGTACGGTCCAGACGTGACCGACCCGGACAGTCGACTGTCCGTGCCGGCGGAGGAACGACTGGACGAGTGGTTCCGGCGCGCCGAGGACCACGGCGTGCGCGCGGACGTCCTCGAACGGATGCGCGGCGGGCACACGGCGCGGTGGCGTCCTCGAACGCGGCGACGGTCCCGTCGTGGCCCTCCGCGTGGACGTCGACGCCCTCTCCGTCACCGAGTCCGACGACCCGTCGCACCGCCCCGCCGCAGAGGGGTTCCGCTCGACCAACGACGGCGTGATGCACGCCTGCGGCCACGACGGCCACGCGACCATCGGCCTCGGCGTCCTCGAAGCCGTCGCCGAGAGCGACTTCGCGGGGACGTTCAAAGTCCTCTTCCAACCCGCAGAGGAGGTGGCCGGCGGCGCGAAGGCCCTCGCGGCGGGCGGGCAGGTGGACGACGTGGACCACCTCCTCGCCGTCCACCTCGCCTCGACAGGCCGACGGGCACCGTCGTCGCGGGCGTCGTCAAACCCCTCGCGATTCGCCGGTTCGTCGCGACGTTCTCCGGGACGCCCGCTCACGCCGCGAAGAACCCCGAGGCCGGCGACAACGCGATTCAGGCGGCGGTGTCGGCGGCGTCGGACCTGTACGCCGTCCCCCGCCACGGCGACGGCGCGACGCGGGTCAACGTCGGCCACGTCGACGGTGGCGCGCCCGCGCACACGAACGTCGTCGCCGACCGGGCCGCCTTCGAGGCGGAGGTCCGCGGCGAGGACACCGACCTGATGAAGTACATGTTCGAGGAGTGCGCGACGGTGATTCGGACCGCGGCCGAGCGTCACGGCTGTGACGTCGACATCGCCGTCACGGGCGAGGCGCCGCGGGCCGACAGCGACGCGGCGACGGCCGAACACGCGAACGGGCCGCGCGGGCGCACCCCGGCGTGACGACGACGATTCCGTCGGCCGACTTCGGCGCGAGCGAGGACGCCACGTTCCTGATGCGCCGGGTGAACGAGAACGGCGGAAACGCGGCGTACGCCGTCGTCGGAACGGACCATCCCGGCGGCCACCACACGCCGACGTTCGACGTCGACGAACGGAGCCTCGAACTCGCGGTGGACGTCCTCGCCGACGCCGTCCTGCGACTGGGCGAGTCGCGGTGAGGGTCGGGCGGGCTACCAGTCCAGCGACCCGCCGCTCTGGTACTCGGTCACCTGCGTCTCGAAGAAGTTCTTCTCCTTGTTGAGGTCGACGGCCTCGCTCATCCACGAGAACGGGTTGTCCGTCCCGTAACTGGGGTCGAGGTCCAACTGCCCGAGTCGCCGGTCGGCGACGTGTTCCACGTACTCGGCGAACTGTCCGGGACTCATCCCCAGCACGTCGTCGGGGCACGCCTCGCGGGCGTACAACTGCTCTAACTCCACCGCCTCGTCAATCAGGCACGCACCTCCGCGCCGAACGCGTCGGTCCAGACGCCGGGGTTCTCCGCGCGAATCTGGTTTATGAGGTCCACGCCGAACCCCACGTGCAGGGACTCGTCGCGCATGATGTACTCGAACTGCTGACTGATGCCGACCATCTTGTTCTGACGCTTCAGCGCCAGCATCATGGCGAACCCGGCGTAGAAGAACACGCCCTCCATGACGACGTAGAAGCCGACCAGGTCCCGCAGGAGGTCACGCACGTCCTCTGTGTCTTCGACCGCGAAGTCGGCGTCGTCGAGGTTCCGCGTCAGGTCGACGACGAACTCGTCTTTCTCCTGAATCGCGGGGACGCGGTCGTACATGCCGTACATGTACTCGGGGTCGAACCCAAGCGAGTCACAGCAGTAGATGAACGTGTCCGTGTGGATGGCCTCCTCGTAGGCCTGTCGGAGCAGGTACTGGCGGCACTCGGGAGCGGTGACGTACTCGTAGAGGGCGAGGACGATGTTGTTCGCCGTCAGCGACTCGGCGGTGGAGAAGAAGCCGAGGTTCCACTCCACCAACCGTCGCTCCGAGTCGGTCAGGGCGTCGCCGTTCCACTGGGCGACGTCCTCCTGCATCGGTATCTCCTCGGGCACCCAGTTGTTGGCGACGCCGTCGCGGTAGTACTGGCGCGCCCAGTCGTAGTCGATGGGCAGTATCTTGTTCGGGTCGTGTTCCGCGTCGTGGTTCAGGATTGGCATGAGGTGTCTGTGTCGGGAGTCGGTCGTCTCACTGGCAGGCGTCGCAGGTCGGGTCTTCGACTCGGGCGAGCGAGGAATCGTCGCCGTCTGCGTCGTCCGCGTCGGCGGCGGACCCCTCGGACGCGCCGACGCCGTCGCGGCGTTGCGTCCGGCCGTACTCGGCCATGTCGAGCGTGGACTTCTCTATCTGCGACGCGCCGAGCGTCCGGAGATAGTACGTCGTCTTCACGCCGAGTCGCCACGCCGTCTTGTACACGTCGTCCAGCAGCGAACCGTCCGTACTCGGGAAGAAGACGTTGTGCGAGACGGACTGGTCTATCCACTGGCCGCGGTGGGCGGTCAGGCGGAGTTGGTGTCGCGGGTCTATCTCGAACGCGCTCCGGTACAGTTCGCGCGTCGCCGCGGGAATCTCCGCGACTTCCTGAATCGACCCGTCGTGGAACTTGATGCGGTCGACCATCTCGTCGTCCCACAGGTCTCGTTCCTTGAGGTCGGCGACCAACCGCTCGTTGACGACGGTGAAGTCGCCGCTCATGTTCGACTTGACGTAGAGGTTCGAGTAGATGGGTTCGATGGAGGGCGTCGTCCCGTTGATGGTGGAGATGGTCGCCGTCGGCGCGACGGCCATCGTGTTCGAGTTACGCATCCCGTGCGCGTCGACGTGGTCGCGCACACGGTCCCAGTCCATCGTCTCCGAGCGGTCGGTCGGAATCTCGCGACCCCGCTCCGCTTCGAGGCGGTCCACCGTGTCGTGCGGGAGGATGCCGCGGTCCCACTTGCTCCCCTCGAACGTCTCGTACGCGCCGCGCTCTCTCGCCAACCGGGAACTGTTCAGGATGGCGTGATAGGAGACGAACTCCTGCCAGCGGTTCGCCGCCTCGACTGCGTCCTCGGAGGCCATCGGCGTCCCCGTCTGCATCAGTGCGTCGTGGAAACCCATCACGCCGAGACCGACGGGTCGGTGCCGCATGTTGGAGTACTCCGCCTCGTCGGTCGGGTAGAAACAGCGGTCCACGACGTTGTCGAGCATCCGCATCGCCGTCTCGATGGTGTCGGCGAGGGCGTCCCTGTCCAACTCGTCGTCGGCGACGTGGTTCGAGAGGTTGACGCTGCCGAGGTTGCAGACGGCGTGTTCGTCGCTGCTCGTGTTCAGCGTAATCTCCGTGCAGAGGTTCGAGGAGTGAACCGTCCCCACGTGGTCCTGCGGCGATCGGACGTTGCAGGGGTCCTTGAACGTTATCCACGGGTGGCCCGTCTCGAACAGGCGCGTGAGCATCGTCCGCCAGAGGTCGGCGGCGTCGACCGTCTCGGACTGGCGGAGTTCCCCCGCCTCGGCCTTCGCCTCGTACTCCTCGTACAGGTCCGCGAACTCCTCGCCGTACGTCTCGTGGAGTTCGGGCACCTCGTCGGGGGAGAACAGCGTCCACTCCGCGTCGTCCGCCACTCGCTCCATGAACAGGTCGGGCACCCACGCGGCGGTGTTCATGTCGTGGGTGCGGCGGCGTTCGTCGCCGGTGTTCCGCCGCAAGTCGAGGAACGCGGGGAAGTCGAGGTGCCACGCTTCGAGGTAGGCGCAGGCCGCGCCGCGCCGCTTCCCGGAGCGGTTGATGGCCGCGGTCACGTCGTTGCTTATCTTCAGGAACGGCACCGTCCCGGTGGACTCGACGCCCGTGCTCTCGATGAGTGCGCCCTCCGCGCGGAGGTTCGTCCAGTCGTTGCCGAGGCCGCCGCTCCACTTCGACAGTTCCGCGTGGTGTTTGTACGAGTCGAAGATGTGCTCTAAGTCGTCCTCGACGGTGGTGAGGTAGCAGGAGGACAGTTGCGGGTGGGTCGTCCCGCTGTGAAACAGCGTCGGCGTCGAGGGGGTGAACAGCAGGCGGGAGAGCACGTCGTAGAACTCCAGCGCCCGTCGCTGCGGGTCGTCCTCCTCGATAGCCAGCCCCATCGCCACCCGCATCCAGACGCCTGCGGCAGTTCGAGGGGGTCGCCGTCGTTCGTCTCGACGAAGTACCGCTGCGTCAGCGTGGACATCGCGATGTAGTCGAACGTCTCGTCGCGTTCGAGGACGAGTGCGTCGGCGAGTGCCGCGCGGTCGAACCGTTCGTCGAGGAGGCGTTCGTCCAGCAGGTCCGCCTCGACGCCGCGTTCGAGGTTCGACACGAACGTGTCGCGGTACGTCGCGTCGGCGTCGGCGGAGAGGTGGCCGGTGTCGTCACCGTCGGCACCGTCTCCCTCCTCGGCCACTCCGAGTCGCTCCCCGGTCACCCGTCGGAAGTAGCGCCGCCGATGCACGTCGGCGGCGACGTACTGGTACGCCGGGTCGCGCTCGATTCGCGCCGTCGTCACGCCTTCGAGCGCCTCGTACACCTCGTCCGCCGACGCCCCGTCGTAGAGGTTCCGCTCCGCCTCCTCGACGAGTCGGTCCACCACCTCGTCCGTGAGGACGGCTTCGTAGCCCGTCCGCGCCTGTTCGAGAATCGTCCGTACGTCGTCAGTCTGCGTCGTCTGTGTGCTAGCCATCTGGTGAATCGTCGTCAGTCTGGTCGGACGCGCCGGCCGCGTCGTCCAACCGGTCGTCGAGCACCCGGTCGAGTTCGTCGAGGAACTCCTCGGGGTCCGAGAACGCCTCGTACACCGAGACGAACCGGATGTACGCCACCGAGTCGAGTTCCCGCAGTCGCTCGGAGGCGAGTTCGCCGACGAGGGTCGAGGAGACGATTCTCGTCTCCCGCCCGGCGAGTTCGCGCGCTATCTCCTCGACGAGTGACTCGACGGCCGCGGCGTCCACGGGCCGTTTCTCCGCGGCCCGTTCGATGCCCGCGGCGAGTTTCTCACGGTCGAACGGTTCGATGCGTCCGTCGCGTTTCTTCACCTGGAGGGTCTCCCACTCGGGTCGCTCGTACGTCGTGAAGCGGAACGAACACCGTCGGCACTCGCGGCGGCGCCGGACGGTCGTTCCGTCCTCGCCCGTCCGCGTGTCGACGACGCCCGTTCGCCCGTGTCCGCAGTCGGGACAGTCCATGGTTGTCACTACTGAACCCTCCAGCCGGTTAGTTCCACATCTCGTGGGTCGCTGCTATCGACCGCAATATGTCGTGTCCGGCGAGTCGGTGATAAAGCTTACCCAATAGAATTGCACTAAGACAATTTCACTTGTCTTTCGGCGTCGCACCGCGTATCCGAACGAATTTCACCCGCGGCCGAGACGGGGGCAACGAATGGTCCAATCGCTCGCGGGCAACGTCGTCGTCATCCTCCTCGCGACGGCGGCAGTCTACGTCGGGAGCGGCTGGCTCGAAGGGGCGAGCGAGACGCTGTCGCGGTACTACGGACTGCCACTCGTCGTCCAGGGGGCCATCGTCGCGGCCGTCGGGTCCAGTTTCCCGGAACTGGCGAGCGTCGTGTTCGCGGCGCTCTCGGGGTCGTTCGGCCTCGGTGTCGGTGCCATCGTCGGGTCGGCAATCTTCAACATCCTCGTCATCCCGGCGCTGTCGGGCATCCTGACCGACGACGACGTGGAGGCGAGTCGGACGCTCGTCTACAAGGAGGCGCAGTTCTACATGATCGCCGTCTCCGTCGTCGTCATCACGTTCGCGATGGCGGTCATCTACTACCCCGGCGAGGCGACGCTGACCGGGACCGTCACGCGGCCTCTCGCGGTGATGCCGCTCGCACTCTACGCCCTCTACGTCTTCATCCAGTACGCCGACACGGCCGACTACGAGGCCGAACCGGCCGGGGACGTGGCCGTCCTGCGACAGTGGGCGACGCTGCTTGCGGGTCTCGCCGTCATCCTCGTCGCCGTCGAGCAGTTGGTTCACGCCATCCAGTTCGTCGGCGACGTCTACGACGCGCCCGACTTCCTGTGGGGTATCACGGTGCTGGCGGCGGCGACGAGTCTCCCCGATACGCTCGTCAGCGTCCGCGCCGCGCGCGGCAACCGCGGCGTCACCAGTCTCGCCAACGTCCTCGGGTCGAACACGTTCGACCTCCTCGTCGCCATCCCACTCGGCGTCCTCATCGTCGGCGCGGCACCCATCGACTTCGCCATCGCCGTCCCGACGATGGGCTTTCTCACACTCGCGACGGTGCTCCTGTTCACCGTTCTCCGGACGGACCTCTCGCTGTCGGACCGGGAGTCGTACGGCCTGTTCGTCACCTATCTCGGCTTCGTCTGCTGGATGGTCGCCGAGACGATGGACGTCACGAACTTCATCCCCGGCGCGTGAACCGCCCCCGCTAGCCGGCCGCTTCCGGCGCTAACCTCCCGATTTAGCGCCGCTAAACGGGCCGTTTCGCCGACGGGGCTCGCGAGGGGACGAGGCGGGCTGACCGTCGTTCGAAGGTGTATTTCGATACTGTTGACATAACAAAAGGGCTGTCTCCCGGAGGTGAATCTACCATGTCGCAGGCTCTCGAACGGACGCCCGAACGCGACGACGACGCTGCGAACGGCATCGAGGAGGCCGACCTCTACGAGATGCTCGGAAATTCGCGTCGCCGGCACGCGCTTCGGTACCTCCGCGAGCACTCGACTCCCGCATCGGTCGGCGAACTCGCCGAGTACGTCGCCGCGGTGGAGAACGGCGTGCCCGTCGACGAGGTGACGCCCGAACAGCGAAAGAGCGCGTACACGGCGCTCTACCAGAACCACCTCGGCAAACTGGTCGACGCCGGACTCGTCCGGGCCGACCGGCGCTGGGTAGGCATCCGACTCACCGAGGCGGCGGCCGAACTCGACTTCGGGTTCGAGGAACGGACCCACGACGGCCCCGCGCGAGACTGGAGTCGGTACGCCGCCGTCCTCTCGGGTGCGGGCGTCGCCGTCGCCGCCGCCGTCGTCCTCGGAGTGGTGTCGCCGCGCCTGCCCGTCGCCACGACGTTCGGCCTCCTGTTCTCCCTGCTCTTCGTTCTCTCCGTCCGGTCGCTCCACCGGCCCGCCTGACTCGGTGGTTCGCTCTCGTCGTCCATCCGACTCGATAGCGGCCGCACTCGCGACCGTAACCTCTCGACGTAGCGATAGGTTTCTCGAGCGCCCGACGACAGTTCTCTCGCCGCTCTCGGCCACCGAGAGACCCCGAATCAGCGGTTTCGGTGCGCCTATCCGTTCGGTTACGACGCCGATAATCCGCTCAACGAACCGTTACGATTCCGAATCGGCCCGCCCCGGACGAGTATTGTAATAATACTGATACTATGCCGACACGCTCTGACTCGTACCCGACTCGGCACTCTCGCACGCCGACTGTGGGGCTGGTGCGGTGCGAGCGGGACGATCGACCACGAACCAACGAACGACACGACACATTATACAATGACACGACGCACGAAACGGATCACGACCGTATTCGTCGCGGTGCTGATGGTCACCTCGATGTTCGCCGGAACCGTCGCCTTCTCGGGCACGGCCGCGGCGGCACCGGGTGACGTCCTCTACCGCGCGAACGCGGGCGGGGCAGTCGCCGCGACCGACGGCCCGGACTGGGTGTCCGACACCCAGTACCTGGTCGCCGGCGGGAGCACCGCCAGCAATCCGGCACCGAGTACGATAGACAGCACAGTTCCGTCCGGGACGCCCGCGGGCATCTGGACCACCGAGCGGTACGATCCGCCGGAGGGAGACGAGATGCAGTACGAGTTCGACGTTCCGTCCGGACAGAAAGTCGAGGTCCGACTCTACTTCTACGACGGGTTCGACGGCACGAGCGCGCCCGGCGACCGCGTCTTCGACGTCAGCGTCGAGGGCCAGACCGTCGAGAACTTCGACCCCATCGCCGCCTACGGCGACCAGACGGCGGGGATGGAGACGTTCACCGTCACCAGCGACGGAACGGTCGACGTCGACTTCGCACACGTGACCGAGAACCCGCAGGTCAACGCCATCGAGATCGTCGAGGCGACGCCGTCGCCCGGCGAACTCGGCGGCCCGGAGGAACTCGACTTCGGCACCGTCGTCGCGGGAGCCAGCGAGACGCAGACGGTCACGCTCTCGAACGACGGCGGGTCGGGCGACGCCGACATCACCGTCTCCGACGTCTCCGTGACGGGTGCGGACGCGGACGAGTTCACCGCCGACTTCGCGGGCAGCACGACGCTCGCGCCCGGCGAGACGGTGGCCGTCGAGGTGACGTTCACGCCGTCGGACGCGACGCCGAAGGCGGCGACGCTCGAAGTCGACCACGACGCGCCCAACACGGCCAGTCCGCTGACGGTCGAACTCGCCGGCGACGGCTCCAGTTCCGTCCCCGTCGGCTTCGGCGTGAGCGGACTCGACGTGAACCTCGGGAACCCGACGTCGCTCGACTTCGGCCCCGACGGACGCCTCTACGTCTCCCAGCAGTCCGGCGAGATAAAGGCGTTCGAGATCACTCGCAACGGCCCGAACGACTACGCGGTGACCGACTCCGAGGTCATCGACGCCGTGCAGGACATCCCGAACCACGACGACGACGGGTCGTACAACCCCGGCGTCGGCAACAGGCAGGTGACGGGGCTCATCGTCGAGGGGACGGCCGACACGCCCGTCGTCTACGTCACGTCCAGCGACCCCCGCATCGGGGCCGGCGGCGGCCACACCGACAGCGGACTGGACACCAACTCCGGCGTCGTCTCGCGGTTGACTCAGCAGAGCGACGGCGGGTGGGACCACGACATGCTCGTCCGCGGCCTGCCGCGGTCCGAGGAGAACCACGCGACGAACGGCCTCCAGTACGACGCGGCGAACGACACGCTGTACGTCGCGCAGGGCGGCCACACGAACAAGGGCGCGCCCTCGGACAACTTCGCGCTGACGCCGGAGTACGCGCTCTCGGCGGCGATTCTCTCCATCGACCTCGGCCAGATAGACGCGATGGCCGAGAAGGACGCCGCCAACACCGACGCGACGTACCTGTACGACCTGCCGACCCTGGACCCGGACGCGACGCCGACCGACGGCCCGTTCGGCGGGATGGACGGCGCGAACATGGCGAAGTGGACGGCCGACAGTCCGGTCGACGTCTACTCGCCGGGCTACCGGAACGCCTACGACATCGCTCTCGGCGAGAGCGGCAAACTGTACGCGACGGACAACAGCGCCAACCCCGGTTGGGGCGGCATCGTCGTGGACGAGGGGCCGCAGGGCGTCTGCACCAACGAGCAGAACGAACAGGACGAGTTCTCCGCCGCGGGCGTCTACCACGTCGACGGCGAGGACTACTACGCCGGTCACCCGAACCCGACCCGCGGCAACCCGAACAGCCAGTTCGGCGCGGCCGTGGAGAGCGGTCTCCACGACCCGGTGAACTGCGACTTCATCTCGCCGACGAACGGTTCCTCCGAGAGCGCCGCGCTCGAGACGTTCGGCGCGACGGCGCAGGGGATGGACGTCTACACGGCGTCGAACTTCGGCGGCGCGATGCAGGGCGACCTGCTCCTCGCGATGTGGAACTCCGGCGACGTCCAGCGCGTCGAACTGAACGCGCAGGGGACCGAGGCCACGTCCACCGAAGCGCTGTTCGAGAACATCGGGAGCAACCCGCTCGACGTCCACGCGCAGGGCGACGACGCGGTGTTCCCCGGCACGGTGTGGGCCGCCACCTACGGCAGCAACCAGATAACCGTCTTCGAACCGAACGACTACGACGGGGCGGCGGGCGGCGTCTGCACGGCGGACGACCCCGACTCCTCGGAGTACGACCCGGACGGTGACGCCGACGGCGACGGCTACACCAACGCCGACGAGAATCAGGTCGGCACGGACCCCTGCTCGCAGGCCTCACAGCCCGAGGACAGGGACTTCGACGGCTCGCCCGACTCGATAGACACCGACGACGACAACGACGGACTCTCCGACGGCGAAGACCCGTTCGCCATCGACGCGCAGAACGGCCTCGACAACGACCTGCCCGTCGACCGGCAGTTCGAGGCGGGGCAGCACCCGCAGTCGCTGTTCGGCCTCGGCTTCACCGGCCTGATGACGAACGGCACCGACTACGCGGACCTCTACAACGCCTCGCAGGTGCGCGCCGGCGGCGCCACCGAGCGCATCTCGGTGGACGCCGCGCCCTTCGGCGACGCCTACGAGAACAAGAACTCGCAGGCGTACGCGTTCCAGTACGGCGTGAACGCGACCGGCGACGCGCCGTTCACCGTCTCCGGGACGGTCGAATCACCGTTCTCGAACGACACGACGCCCGAGAACTACCAGGCCGCCGGGATGTACCTCGGCACCGGCGACCAGGACAACTACATCAAACTGGTCGCGGGCGCACAGGACGCGAACGGCAACCCCAACGGCGGGGTCCAGTTCCTGAAGGAGTCCGGCGGTCAGGTCGCTAACGGCGACTCCGTCATCGTCTCCGAGCCCGACGTGTTCGGAAGTGGGCAGACCATCGACCTGTTCGTCGACGTCTACCCGTCGAACGACACGGCGATAGCCAGTTACGCCATCGACGGCGGCGAACGCGTCTATCTCGACCAGACGCTCACCGTCCCCGAGAGCTGGTACGCGACGAGAACCAGGGTATGGCCGTCGGCCTCATCAGCACGGCCAACGGCGCGGACGAGACGTTCTCCGCGTCGTGGGACCGGTTGACCGTGACCGAAATCGGCGCGAACGCCGCGCCCGTCGCCGACGCCGGCGCCGACCAGACGGTCTCGGAGGGCGCCACGGTGACGCTCGACGCGACCGGTTCGACCGACGCCGACGGCGACCAACTCGGCTACTCGTGGACGCAGACGGGAGGTCCCGACGCGCAACTGAGCGTGCAGGACGGCGCCCAACCGACGTTCACCGCGCCCGACGTGGACGGCGACGCCACGCTCACCTTCGAGGTGAGCGTGACCGACGAGGCGGGCGCATCGGACACCGACACGGTGACGGTCGCCGTCGAGGACACCGACGCGACGACCACGGAGACGGTGTTCGCGGTCAACGCGGGCGGTCCCGCGTACACCGCCACCGACGGCACCGTCTATCAGCCGACACGAACTTCGACGGCGGACAGACGTTCACCGTCGGGGCCGCCGGCACGCCGTCGGACCCCGAGATAAACGCACGGACGACGACGAACTGTACCACACCGAGCGGTACGGCGAGGCGTTCGGCTACGACGTCCCCGTCGAGAACGGGACGTACGTGGTGACGCTCCAGTTCGCCGAAATCTACCAGGGCGTCTCGACGAACGACCAGCCCGACTCCTCGGGTCCGAGCGACGGCACGAACGAGAACGACCGCCTGTTCGACGCCTCCATCGAGGGCGAGCAGGTGCTGTCGAGCTACGACATCTACGCCGACGTCGGTCCGCTCACCGCGAGCGAGCAGACGTACACGGTCGAGGTGACCGACGGCGAACTGAACGTCGACCTCTCGGTCGTCACCGACAACGCGAAGCTCTCGGCGATGCGCGTCGAACAGGTCGCCGACGACGGCCCGACGGCCGGCGAGGCGACCGTTCAGGTCGACGCCGGCGAGGGCGTCGGCGCGACGACGTACGACTCCGGGTCGTTCGTCGTCGAGAACACCGGCGACGAGGACATCGAGTCGCTCACGCTGAACCTGAGTTCCGCGGTCCTGCCCGACGTGGTCTTCGACCCCGACGGCACGGCCGGCGACCAGGGCGCGAAGGGCTTCACCGTCGACGACGACGGGACGAGCGGGACGGTCCAGGCGACCGTCTCCGACCCCGAGAACGGCGTCGACGGGGCCGACGGCTACAGCACGCTCACCGTCGAGTTCGGCTCCTTCCAGCCGAGCGAGTCCATCGCCTTCTCCATCGACAACGACCCGACCAGCATCAAGGGCGGGTCCTCGGTCCAGTCCGGTGAGGCCGGTCCCATCTCGGGGCTGGAACTCGCCGGCTCCCGCGTGACCGTCCAGTTCGCGGACGGCGCGACGGCCGAGACGAGCCTGTTCGGCGACGGAAGCGCCGGCGGGTCGCAGGCCGTCGCCGACGCGACGACCGCCGCCGCACCGAGCGTCGGCGTCGAGAACGTCACGCTGAACGCGACGACGCTCTCGGACGCCCACACGGCCGCGACGGTGGCCGACGCACAGCAGACGGTGACCGTCACCGGCGACCCCGGTTCGACGGTGACGCTCCTGCGAGTGGAGGCAGAGACCAACCTCGTCGGCGTGCCCGACTACGACGGCACGACCGGCTACGACGTCGAGGCGTTCGAGGCCAACAACGCCCTCGACGTCGAGGAGTACACCGTCACCGTCGGTTCCGACGGCACCGCGACGGTGCCCGTCGAACTGACGAACTCCTCGGCCGCCGGCGGCCTGAACTACTTCCTCGCCGCCGCCGCGGACGCGGAGGGCGAGACCGGACTCGCGTCGAACGTCGTGGTGTTACGCTACGACGAGAACGCTGGCACGCCCGACGACGGCGGCGACCCGACCGGCGACGCGCTCTACCGCGTGAATGCGGGCGGTCCCGCCATCGCCGTCGAGGGCGGCACCGACTGGGCGGCCGACACCGAGTCGGCGCCGAGCGAGTACCTCGCCGCGGGCGGAGACATCCCCGGCAGCCAGTACCAGCCGGCGAGTATCGACGCGTCCGTGCCGAACGGCACGCCGACGGCGATATTCGCGACCGAGCGGTACGACGCGCCGGAGAGCCCGGAGATGGCGTGGTCGTTCCCGGTGCAGTCGGGGACGACGTACGAGGTGCGCCTGCACTTCCACGACGGCTACCCGCAGACCGACGCCGTCGGTGACCGCGTCTTCGACGTGGCCATCGAGGGCGAACAGGTCCTCACGGAGTTCGACGTCATCGAGACGTACGGCGACAACACCGCGGGCACGCAGACGTTCGTCGTCACGCCGAGCGACGACGAACTGAACGTCTCGTTCGGTCACGTCACCGAGAACCCGCAGGTGAACGGCATCGAAGTCGTCGAAGTCGAGGCGAACGCGCCGCCGACGCTCGACGCGGTGACGAACCAGACGGTCACCGAGAACGAGTCGCTCACCGTTGCGCTGAACGCCACCGACCCCGACGGCGACGACGTGTCGCTGTCGGTCGACGCCGGCGACGCCGCCGGGTTCACCACCCTGACCGACGCCGGCGACGGCACGGGCGAACTCGCGTTCGCGCCGCCCGTCGGCGCGGCGGCCGACGGCCCGTACACCGTGACCGTCACCGCCGACGACGGCGACGCGAGCGTCTCGCAGACGTTCGTGCTGACCGTCGAGGCGGCCGCGACCGGTCCCGGACCGGTGGGCGACTCCACCGACGCGCCGACCGACCCCGACGGCGACGGCGTCTACGAGGACGTCAACGGCGACGGGACGGTCAACACCGGCGACGCGCAGGCGCTGTTCTCCAACCTGACCGACCCGGTCGTCAGTCCAACGTCGACGCGTTCGACGTCAACGGCGACGGGACGGTCAACGTCGGTGACGCACAGGCGCTGTTCACCGAACTGGTCGGAGGGAGCTGATCACTCCATGACGCAGTCGACTCCGACGTTCCGACGACGCTCCGAGACCACTCCAGAAGGTCTCGTCTCTCCCCTCGGAGCGGCGACCGGCGGTATCGCAGGAGACCGAGACACCCAGACAACAGACAATGCCCGATAACACAACTCACTGGACCACCAGGACGCTCGCGGTCGTGCTGGCGGCGCTCACCGTCCTCTCGATGGCCGGTGGCGTCGTCAGTGCGGCCGGGACGACGAGTATCAGCGTATCGCCCGCTCAATCAGAACTCGCACCCGGCGAGACGACGACGGTCGAAGTCGTCCTCGACGACGCCGACGGCGGCGTCGGGTCCGGACAGGTCGGGGTCCAACTCAGCGACCCGAGCGTCGCGACCATCGTCGACGTCGCTGCGGGGAGTTCCCCCGGTAGTACGGACCTCTCGGTCGCGGCCGACGGCTCCGCGGCGAGCGCCGTCTACGCGTTCGACGACACCGCGGACGCCGGCTCGGTCACGGTCCTCACCGTCACGCTGGAGGGTCAGGCGGCCGGGACGACAGCTATCGACGTCGTCTCGCCGTCGGAGGCGGGCGACCTCGACCTGGGGCTGTTCCTGTCCGACGAGGGCGGCACCGGCTACACGCTCTCGTCAGTCGGGAGCGCCACGCTGACCGTCGCGGAGACGAACGCGCCGCCGACCGTCTCGATAACCGGTCCGTCGAGCGCGCAGGTGGGCGACGAACTGACGTTCGAGGCGTCCGCCGCCGACGCCGACGGCTCGGTCGCCGGCTACGACTGGACCCTCGGCGACGGCACGACCGTCTCCGGCCAGTCCGTCACGCACGCGTACGCCGCGGCGGGCGAGTACGAGGTCGAGGTGAGCGTGACCGACGACGACGGCGCGACGACGACGGCGACGCAGACGGTCACCGTCACCGAAGCGCCCGCGCCCGCCGACTTCCAGGTGTCGGGCCTGACCGCGCCGGCGACGGCGACGCAGGGCGACTCGGTGACGGTCTCGGGACGGTCGAGAACGTCGGCGGCCAGCAGGCGACGCAGACCATCGCGTTCAGCTTCGACGGGAGCGTCGCACAGACGGAGACCGTGACGCTCGCGGGCGGCGCGAGTCAGACCGTCTCCTTCACCGTCGACACCGCCGGCGTCGCCGCCGGCACGTACACGCACGGCGTCGCGACCGACAACGACACCGCGACCGCACAGCTCACGGTCTCGGAACCGACGCCCGACCCCGTCCCGGCGGACTTCCAGGTGACGAACCTGGCCGTCCCGTCGCCGGTGACGCAGGGTGACTCGGCGACGGTCACCGCGACGGTCGAGAACGTCGGCGACGAACAGGGAACGCAGACGGTCTCGCTCTCCGCAGACGGGTCGGCCGTCGGGAGCGAGGAACTGACGCTCGCGGGCGGTGCGAGCCAACAGGTCAGCTTCGCGGTCGATACGACCGGGCTCTCGCCCGGCGCGTACGCCGTCGTCCTCGCGACGGAGAACGACAGCACGAGCGCGACGATGACCGTCGAAGCGGAGGCCGACCCCGAACCGCCGGCGGACGGCCAGGCGTCTACGAACGTCAGCCTCTCGCCGTCGCAGGACCTCCTCGGCGTGAACCAGAACGGGACGTACGACATCGTGGTCGACCCGGCCGACGGCGGCGTCGGGGCGTACAGCATCACGCTGTCGCTCTCGAACCCCAGCGTCGGGAGCATCACCGGCGTCGAACTCGCGGGCGGCGGGCTCTCTGACGTGCAACTGGCCGAGGACGGCTCGTCGGTCACCATCGAGACCGTCATGGTCGACACGAACGACACCGGCCCGGTGACGCTCGGTACCGTCGCGGTACAGGGCGCCGTCGAGGGCGAGAGCGACCTCTCGATAGACGTGACGACGCTCGGAACTGAGGCCGGGACGGCCTACGACGTGGACGACGTCCAGGGCTCGTCGCTGACCGTCTCGACGCTGGTCGTCGGCGACTCCGACAGTCCGGCCGCCGACGGCGACGACGACGGCCTCCACGAGGACGTCAACGGCGACGGCGTCGTGGACGTGCTGGACGTCCAGACGCTGTTCTACTACCGGAACAGCGACACGACGGTGTCGAACCCCGAAGCCTTCGACTTCAACGGCGACGGGACGTTCGACATCCTCGACGTCCAGTGGCTGTACTACAACGAGGTCGCACAGAACAGCGAGGACGCCTGAACTCATGACCGGGGAGGTCCCACGATGCTGAACTCGCTTCGGGGTACGGTCGGCGGCCTCGCACGCGTCGCCGCCGTCGTGTTCGTCCTCTGCGTGGCCGTCTCGGCCGCGACGGTGGGCGCGACGACGGGCGCCGCGAGTGCGACGACGGTGCAGTTGGACGCGTCGAACGACCGCGTGGCCGTCTCGGAGACGACTACGGTCCGTGTCGTCGTCGACAACGTCGACGGCGGCGTCGGCGCGTACGACCTCGTGGTCGGCCTCTCGGACCCGTCCGTCGCGACCATCACCGACGTGCAACTCGTCGGTGACCCCGGACTACAGACCGTGAACGTGTCGTCGAACGGCTCGCGCGCCCGACTGAACGCGGCGCTGTTGGACACCGACGACGCCGGGACGGTGACCATCGCGGCGGTGACGCTCTCCGGCGCCGCCCCCGGAACGACGGACGTCTCCGTCTCCGTGTCGGCGCTCGGCGCGGAGGACGGGTCGCGATACCCCGTCGAGAGTCGGTCGGCGTCGGTGACCGTCGCCGACGCGACCACCACGCCCGCCGACACGGTCGGTGGGGCAGACTCGGCGCCCGACGAGTCGACCGGCGCCACGGCGGCCGACGCCGCGGACGGGACGGCGACGGACGCGCCGGAGAACGCCGACGACGCGGCCGCGGCCACGCCGGACGCGGCCGACGGGTCGGCGGAGTCGGTGCCGAACGCCTCGCCGATTCCGTTCGGCGTCGGCGGCGTCTCCGCGTGGGCCGCCGGGGCCGTCTTTGCGGCACTGGCAGCAGCCCTGTTCGCGGTGCGTCGGCTTCGGTGACGCCGACCCGCTGACCGCGTTCTCTTCTTTCGCTTCTTTCGCATACCCACGCGAGTCCCGCCGACCCCGTCTCTCTCGGTGCGAGAACCATCGACAGGGAGTGGCCCACAGCGGGCGTACTACTTCTCATGAGCACCATCTTCACTCGTAGAACCGGTCGCAACGTCTCCCTCGGCGTCCTCGTCGGACTCCTGGCGAGTTACGTCCCGTTCGTCTCGCTCGTCGCGCCCCTCATCGGAGGCGGGGTGGCGGGCTACCTCGAACGGGCGGGGACTCGGCGCGGCGCGCTCGTCGGCGGCATCGTCGGCCTCGCCGTCGCCGTCGTCGCGAGCATCCTCTCGCTGGGCGTCGCCGTGGCGAACCTCGACGTCGGAACCGTCGGCGGCGTTCCGGTCCTCGGCCTCCTCGTGGCCGGCGCGCTCTGGACCGTCGCCGTCGCCGGACAGGCCGTCGTCGCCGCCGTCGGCGGCGCGCTGGGTGCCGTGGTCGAGGCCGACAGGGCCGAACGCGCCGCGCGCGTCGACGCCGGCGACGGGGAGTCCCGGCCGCGCGCCGTCCCCGTCTTCGCGAGCGTCCTCGCCGCCGTCGTCACGTTCGTCGGCGTCGGTCTCGGAGTGACGGCGCCTCCTCGACCCGTACATCTGGCCGTCGATGGTCGTCGGCATCCCCTTCGGCGCTCTCGCGGGCGTCGCCGTGGGCGTCCTCAGCTACCACGTCCTCCTGACCCGGTCGGGCCGCCGCGGCCTCGGGCGGACTCCCGGCGCGTCGTAGCGGGGCCGTCGCTCGCGGACGGCTCGAATCCTCGTCGAGCGATACGGTTTCTCACGTGCTGCTGTCTCCTCCGCTCTCGATTCTCGCCGTCGCGTCCCATCACCGCTCGAACCGGACCACCGTCTCCCGGTCGCTCTCCCGTTCGAGGACCGCGCGGGTCGCCCCGTTCGCCCATCCCTCCGGGAGCGCCACGCCCTCGTAGTCGGTGAAGGGCAGGTCGAACAGTTCCACCTCGGCACCGGCGGCGTCCGACTCGACCGCGCGGTCGTAGCGGATGTAGCGTGGACGTCCTCCGGCGTCCCCGGGATGTCCACCGCCGTGCGCTCGAAGGGGAGTTCCGACGCTCGCTTCCGCACCTCGACGAAGAGGTTCATCGCCGCGGTGGCGATAGGCGCGCTGAAACTCGTCCCGCTGGCCTTCACGTAGTCGTCGTCGAGAACGGTCCCCAGCGAGGTGTCCGTCGCACGCGGGAGGCGGACGTCCTTCCCCAGCGCCACGGTGTCGGGGTTCTCGACGGCCCCGGGGTTGTAACTGCTGAACCGCGTCAGCTCTCGCTCCTCGGTCATGGCGCCGATTCCGTAGGCGTCCATCGCGGTGGCCGGACTGCCGCTCGTCTCGCCGGTGTTCCCCGCCGAGACGACGTCTTGCACCCCGGCGTCATCAGGCGGGTGTGCTCGTGGTCGATTTCGCGATTCCGCTCGCTGGACCCCCACGAGAGGTTGATGGTGGCGAGTTCGTCGGCGTGCGACCGCGCCCAGTCGTACGCGTCGAATATGGGCTTGCTGTTGCCGCTCCCGCTCTTTCCGAAGATGCGGAGGTCGACGATGCGCTCGATGCCGGGCGACAGTTGAGCGATGAGGCCGGCGACGGCCGTTCCGTGCCCCACGTCGTCGCACGGTTCGTCGGGCGCGCCGGTGAAGTTGTGGTGTTCGACCTCGATACCGTCGAACACCTCGTGGCTCTCGTCGCGCCGGAGTCCATCACGGCGACGGTGAGGCCCGCGCCGGAGGGCGCGTCGTCCGAAGCGGGGTCGGGCAGCCCGTGTATCGCCCGGATGTCTGAGACCGTGACCACGCCGCCGGTTCGTCCGGTCGTTATCTGCGGGTCGGTCCGAATCTCGAACATGTGTGATAATTGGTAGCAATCAAGAAAAGCGCCGCGGGTCGGAGGTGCGAAGCTCTTTGCGCCGACGGCCCCGAGAGTGGAGCGAACCCATGTCGCTCGCGTCCGACCCCCGCCGAGACCGGCGCTCGCGGTCCCTCCGCCGCAACCCCGTGGTGGAGACGCTCGCGGCCATGCTCGTCGTTTCCCTCCTGTCGTGGGCGGCGTCGGTCGTCGGTCTCGTCGGCCTGTTCGCCCTCGCGCCGCCCGTCCTCCTCCCGCCGTGGACGCTCGTCACCAGCGTCTACGCGCACGCCGGCCCGGGGCACCTCCTCTCGAACGCCGTCGTCGTCCTGCTGGCGGGGTCGCTCGTCTCGCTGACGACGACGCGACTCCGGTTCCACGCGTTCTTCGTCGTCACGGGCGTGCTCGCGGGCCTCGCGCACGTCTGGACGGCCGGACTGTTCGGCGTCCGGGCGGGGGTGCTCGGGTCGAGTGGCGCGGCGTTCGCACTCGTCGGGTACGTGCTGGCGGCCAACCCGGCGTCGAGCGCGGTCCTCGACCGACTCCGACTGCCGGCGCGCGTCGTCGTCGTCGCCGTCGCCCTCGCGGCCCTCGCCTTGACCGTCCTGTTCAGCGCACCCGGGAGCGCGCTGGTCGCGCACTTCGCGGGGGCGGCGATGGGACTGGTCGCCGGTCGCCTGCGACTGCTCCGAGTCGGTCCGCGCCGACCGGCGTGACGCGCTACTCGCCGTCGCCCGTCCGCACCTCGATTCCCCTCGCGGCCACGTCCTCGAACGTCGCCTTCCAACCGCCGACCTTCACCGTCTCGTCGTCCGTCTCGACTGTCAGCGTGGCGTACGTCGGTGGCGAGTTCGTGTAGTCGACGTCCGCCGGCCCGCCAACGTCGTACGCGACGATGGGGCCCGCCCAGCGCCCGCGTTCGCGGTGCCCCGTCCGCCGCCCCTCGACGACGGCCGAGAACTCCTCGCCGGCCTCGAATCGCTCCCCGAGGTCGATGACCGTTCGCCACGGGTCGAGGTACCGGCGCGGGAACGAGGGCGACGTCTGGACGACTCGCGAGGCGTGCCACACCTGCTCGCCGTAGTTCTGAAACAGGAGGACGAGGTTCGGCTCCTGGGTGATGATGTACGGCTGTCGGTCCTGAACCGGGTGTTTGCTGGAGAAGATGCCGTACGTCCGGTCGGCGACGACGAACGTGTCGGCGGCGGCGCGGTGACGGATGTGGAACCGGTCCGGGAACGTCCGACCCACCTCGTCGGGGTCCGTCCCGATGAACAGCACGCGGACGGTGACGCCCCGGTCCGCGGCTTCGAGGAGGTGCGGTTCGAGTTCGACGTAGCGCTCGTCGGGCAGGCAGACGGTCAGCCAGTACTCCGCCGCGTCTATCGCCCGCCGGGCGTGTCGGAGCGCCGTCTCGTCGCGTTTGACCATCGAGACGAAACTCCGCGGCTCTCCGTCCGAGCGGTGGTGGAGTTCTTCGAGTCCGGTCGCGACGGACGACACCGTCTCGGTCAGGTCGTCGATGCGCCGCCGCTTGAGGTCGTCGAGGACGACTTTCGGCGACGGCGCGCTCACCTCCTTCCCCTGCGGCCCCGCGCGCACCTCCACGAGTCCCATCTCTTCGAGCGTGTCGATGACGCCGTAGATTCGACCCTGCGGGACGCCGGAGTCGTCGACCAGTCCGCTCGGGCGCGCCTCTCCGGCGCGCACGGCCGCGAGGTACGTCCTCGACTGGTACTCGGTCAACCCGAGGTCCTCCAGTTCCTGCAGCAGTTCGTGCTCGTTCACGTTCGTCGTCCCCCTCGTTCGCTGCGCATCGTCACGACTCCGTAGACGCCGCAGTAAATTATAACCCCTGCGAGTTGTTGTCTTGTTTCATGCACGCGACACCGCCGGCGGTCGACTTCGGCGACGCGGAGACGCTCCTCTCGCCCGACGCGACGGGCGAGGGGAACTGGGTCGGCGCCCCGTGCGCGTACGACCACGGCGACGACGCCTACCTCGCGGTCCGCGAACGCGACCCGGACCGACGGGGGCACCGCGTCACCGTCTACGCGTACGACGACGGCGTCGGCGAGGCGGTGCTGACGGTGACGGCCGAGGAGTTGGGCGTCGTCAGTATCGAACGGCCGTCGCTCGTGACGCACCCGCGGACCGGCGACGTCCAACTCTACCTGCCGGTCGACCGCGGCGGGAACGACTGGACGATTCGCAAGTGCGCCGACGCGCCCTCGGTCGAATCGGTCGACCCGACGACCGCTCGCCCCGTCCTCCGTCCCGCCCCCGGCGGGACCGACGCCGGCGTCGTCAAGGACCCGACGATACTGACCGTCGGCGGCCGCTACTACATGTTCTACGCCGGGGCGGACGGCCTCTCCGAACAGGCGCACCTCGCCACCAGCGTCGACGGCGAGACGTGGACGCGCGCCGCGAACAACCCCGTCCTCGAACGGGGGTACTGGCACGACCACCACACGCGCGTCTCGACGGTCGTCCCCGCGCCCGACGCGCCCGCGTGGCTCGTGTTCTACGACGGGAGCGGCGTGGCCGACGAGGGGCGCACGTGGAACCTTCGGACGGGGATGGCCGTGACGACGGACCTGAAGACGTTCACCGACACCTGCCCGGACGGACCGCTC
Source organism: Halogeometricum sp. CBA1124 (assembly GCF_009741955.1). Lineage (NCBI taxonomy): Archaea > Methanobacteriati > Methanobacteriota > Halobacteria > Halobacteriales > Haloferacaceae > Halogeometricum > Halogeometricum sp. CBA1124. The sequence goes on from NZ_WPCD01000020.1 coordinate 34,746, forward strand.
TACGCCTCGCCCGCCGCCGACCGGCGGACCGGGCTGTCGACGTTCGGAACCTGCCGGTACCTCGACGTGCGCAGACGCGAGGACGACTGGGAACTGTTCGCGGAAGTCGCCCGCGAGGACGGGAGCTTCGAACTCCGCCGCGCGACCGTCGACCGGCCGTTCTGAGGGTTCGGACGGCCGTTCTGAGGCTCAATCGACCGCGCTGGACGTTCGGCCGACCGCTCTGAACGTCCGAGCGACTCGGCATCCTCCGGGGAGACGCCCGCCGGGTCGATACTGACCGAGACGACACCGGTCGCACGTCGGGTCAGGAGCGGACGGTCTTCGACCGGGGGTCCGACTCGCGCGAGGTCCGCAGGGACTCGCCAGTCTCGCCGTCGAACACGTGGACGGCGGACGCCGGTACCGTGACCGGCACCGTCTCGCCCGGTTCGGGTCGGACCGACGGCGAGACGACGGCGGTGAGTTCCACCTCGCCCACGTCGACGTGGACGAAGTTGTCGCTCCCCTGGTACTCGGTGACGGACACCGTCGCGTCGAAGTCGGCGGTCTCGGGGTCGGACAGCCTGAGGTGTTCCGGGCGGACGCCGACGGTGACTCGGTCGCCGTCGGCCGCGTCGGTCCCCTCGCGCGGAATCGAGGCGAACGCGATGCGGCCGTCGCCGACGTCCGTCCTGAGGACGTAGCGCTCGCCCTGCCTGTCGACCGTCGCCGGAAGCTGGTTCATCGACGGGTTGCCGAGGAAGTCGGCGACGAAGCTGTCGACGGGGTTCTCGTACACCTCCTCGGGCGGGCCGACCTGTCTGAGCACCCCGTCGTTCATCACGGCGACGCGGTCGGCCATCGTCATCGCCTCCTTCTGGTCGTGGGTGACGTACATCGTCGTGATGTCCATCTCCTCCTGCAACTGCTGGAGTTCGGTCCGCATCTGCGAGCGAAGCTTCGCGTCCAGACTCGCCAGCGGTTCGTCCAGCAGGAACACGTCGGGTTCGCGGACCATCGCGCGGCCGAGGGCGACGCGCTGTTTCTGCCCGCCCGAGAGGTCCGTCACGTCGCGGTCGAGCAGGTCCTCGATGCCGAACATCTCGGCCATCGACTCGACTCGCTCGTCTCGTTCGGCCTTCGAGAGGTCGGTCGAGTGCTTCAGGCCGTAGGCCATGTTCTCCCGGACGGACATCATGGTGTACAGCCCGTAGTCCTGGAACACCATCGCTATCGACCGGTCGCTCGGGTGCCGGTCGGTCACGTCGCGACCCCCGATGTCGATTCGGCCGTCGGTCACCGTCTCCAGTCCGGCGACCATGCGGAGCGTCGTCGTCTTCCCGCACCCCGACGGGCCGAGCAACACGAGCAGTTCGTCTTCGACGGAGAGCGACACGTCGTCGACGGCCGTCTCCGTCCCCTGTGCGTCGTCGTACCGCTTCGTCACCGCGTCGAGTACGAGTTCTACCATGCGTTCTCACCGCCGTTCGCGTCGTCGCTCATCTGATTCGTCCTCCGTCCTCGTCGAACGCGTACAGCGCGTCCGGGTCGTACGTGACGCCGATTCGGGGTTCCCCCCGGAGTTCGTCCGGGACGGTCCGCGCCCGGACGACGACGGGACCGGACGGCGTCGACAGCGTGAGTTCGTAGGCGCGACCGATGGGTTCGACCACGGTCACCTCGCAGTCGTGGACGGCGGCGGTCGTCTCGGGGCCGTCGGGGCCGACGACCGACCCGGCGTCGTCCACGAGGTAGAGGTTCTCCGGGCGGACGCCGACGCGTCGCGCCTCGCCGGGAACGGCCGCGGCGAGAGCGGCGTCGAGTGCGTCGTCGTCGGCCGACCGCCGGGCGGCGTCGGTGGGGAGGAGGTTCATCGACGGGTCGCCGAGGAAGTCGGCGATGAACGCGGACGTGGGGTCTTCGTACACCTCCTCTGGCGTCCCGACCTGCTCGATTTCGCCGTCGTTCATGATGGCGATGCGGTCGGCGATGCTCATCGCTTCCTCCTGGTCGTGGGTGACGTACACCGTCGTGATGCCGAGTCGCTGCTGGAGGCTCCGGAGTTCGGACCGCGTCCGCACGCGGAGTTTGGCGTCGAGGTTCGACAGCGGTTCGTCCATCAACAGCACCGACGGCTCCCGGGCGATGGCGCGTCCGATGGCGACGCGTTGTCGCTGACCGCCGCTCAACGCCGCCGGTTCCTTCTCGAGGAGGTCCGTGATGTCCAGCAACGCCGCCGTGGACTCGATTCGCTCCGTCTGTTCGGCGTCCGAGAGGTCGGTCTTCCGCAACGGGAAGCGGATGTTCTGGCGGACGGTCTTGTGGGGGTACAGCGCGTAGTTCGTGGAACACCATCGCCACGTCGCGGTCCTGCGGCGGTTCCTCGGAGACGTCCGTGTCGCCGATGGCGACGGAGCCGTCGGTGACG
>NZ_WPCD01000009.1:0-51968 GCF_009741955.1 Halogeometricum sp. CBA1124
CATCGCCGGCGAGAGCGGCGTCAACTTCATCCACGTCGCCGGGCCGGAACTGCTCGACCGGTACGTCGGCGAGTCCGAGAAGTCCGTCCGAGAGGTGTTCGAACGCGCCCGGCAGGCCGCGCCCGCCATCGTCTTCTTCGACGAGATAGACGCCATCGCGGCGAACCGCGACGCGATGGGGTCTGACTCGGGCGTCGGCGAACGCGTCGTCTCCCAACTGCTGACCGAGTTGGACAGGCTGGTGGACAACCCGAACGTCGTCGTCCTCGCGGCCACGAACCGCAAGGACGCTCTCGACCCGGCCCTCCTCCGGCCGGGCCGCCTCGAGTCGCACGTCCTCGTCCCCGACCCGGACGTGGACGCGCGGCGGGCCATCCTCGGCGTCCACACCCGCGAGAAACCGCTCGCCGACGACGTGGACCTCGACGAACTCGCGGCGCACATGGACGGCCTCTCCGGCGCGGACATCCAAGCGGTCTGCCGCGAGGCGACGATGCGGGCCATCGAGGAGGTGGCCGACGCCTACGAGGGCGCAGAGGCGAACGAACACGCCGACGAGATACTCGTCACGCAGGAACACTTCGACGCCGCCCTCGCCCTCGTCACGCCCGCCGAGGAGTAGACGCCCGCTTCCCTGACTGTCTCTGGAATCCTCAATACGGCTTTATCGGAGCGTCACGCCTCCTTACAGTATGCATTCCGAACGCGCGACGGGGAGGGAACGGCCGTGAACACGTCCGGGTGGCGTCGTCGCGTCGACCGGGAGTGGGGCCAGTTGACCGGCGGCCCCGTCTCGGCGACGTGGTGGCTGGTCCGCGCCCTCCTCCGCGTCGCCTTCATGGAGGCGGTGTTCATGCTGATGGCCTTCCTCACGTTCCGACCCGACGTCCTCGCCGGCGTGGCCGCGGGGACGGCGTCGTGGTGGGCGGTGCTCGCCGCCGTCGCCACCACGCCCGTACTCCTCGGCGCGTTCCTCCTCGTCGGCGTCCTCGCCCTCGTCGCGCCCTTCCTCCCGCGACGGAACCCCGCATATCCCGGGTCGTGGCGCTGACCGCTCGAACGCGCTCACTTCGCCAGACGCGCCCTGAAGTACCCGACGTCGCCGTAGCGCCGCACCTCGGCGACGGACCACGCCGTCCCCTCGCAGGTGTCGCGGAGTCGGTCCGGCGAGAACGTCCGAAACGAGAGTCGCGGGCCGACCAGGTCGCGGCCGCGGTACTCCACGCGGAACCGCCGGCGGCCGACCGCCCGCCTCGTCCGTCTCGCGGTGGCCGTGCGACCCGGCGGCCCGGGTCGGGTCGTACGAGCCACCCACGCGTCGCCCGTCGCCGTCGTGACTCGCGCGAGTTCGCCGAGGAAGTCGCGGAGTTCGGCGTCCGACTGCGATAGCGTCGCCTGCGTCCCGTTCACGAGCGCAGTCTCGAAGCGGTCCGGGCGGACTGGCGGGCGGAACATGTCGGCGACGAACGCGTCCACGCCGCGGGCGCGGGCCGTCCGGACGGCCATCGGACTCGCGTCGAAGGCGACGACGCGCCCGCGGAGTGAGACGACTCGGGCGTGCTTGCCCGCCCCGCACCCGGCGTCGAGGAGGGGCGTCTCTAACCCGTTCGCGAACGCCTTCGCCGCGTCGCTCCACGCCGCGTACGGCTCGAAGTAGTGGTGTTCGACCCGCGCGTCCCACGTCTCTCCCGTCGCCGGGTCGCGGTGGACGCAGGACCCGTCGTAGTCGCCGCGCAGGTAGTCCCACATCGCCGTGCCGAGAGCGTCGTCCGGCATGGGCGGTCGGACGACGGCGAACGTGATAAACTCTCGACGTGTGTGGGTTTCTAACGTGGCAGGTCGGCGCTCGCGGTGAGACGGTGACGCGTGGTCGGTGGGTCGGTCCGCGCGTCGTCGAACGCCTCCCGGCGGCGGTTGCGTCGTCGTAACCTGGTGATGCGACCGTTGCCGGAGCTATATCCGGTTCGCGAACGAACTGGATTGCGTGATGAAACCACGAACTTCGGCGGAGTCCGCGACGCGGCACGCGGGCGTCGCTCCCCACCGCGCGCCGCACGGAGGACCGGTGTGACGGCCTCCTCGGACGCGGACGCGCTCCCGGACGGGACGCGTCTCGGGCGGACGGCGCTCCGCGTCTCTGACCTCGGGGAGGTGGCCGCGTTCTACCGCGACGTCGTCGGACTCGGCGTCCTCCACCGCGCGGAGACGACTGCGGTCCTCGGCGTCGGCGAGTCGCCGCTTCTCGTCTTGGAGGGGGACGGAGACGCACCCGAACGGGGCCGGACGCGCGCGGGCCTCTATCACAACGCGTTCAGACTCCCCTCGCGCGGGGCCCTCGGCGACGCACTGCGGCGAGTGCGGGACCGGTGGCACCTCGACGGCGCCTCCGATCACCGCGTCAGCGAAGCCCTGTACCTCACCGACCCGGAGGGAACGGCGTCGAACTGTACCGCGACTTCCCGCGCGACGCGTGGCCCGTGGCCGACGACGGCACCGTCCGGATGAGCACCGACCCGCTGGACCTCGACGCCGTCGAAGCCGCCGCCGCGGGCCGGTCGGACGCGCCGCCGGACACGGACGTCGGGCACGTCCACCTCGAGACCACCTCGCTGGAGTCGTTCCGGTCGTTCTACGTGGACACCGTCGGCTTCGAGATGCAGATGTCGGTCCCCGCCGCGTCCTTCGTCTCGGCGGGCGGGTACCACCACCACGTCGCGGCGAACACCTGGAACCGCCGGACGGAGCCCGTTCGGGGCCGCGGTCTGTCGTGGTTCGAGGTGGTCGTGCCGGATTCGGCCGCGTTCGACGCGCTTCGAGAACGGTTCGCAGAGCGCGGCCGTCGGCCGACCGAGACGGACGACGGGTTCGCCGTCACCGACCCGGACGGTAACGAGGTCCGGTTCAGGGGCTGCTAGCCGAGGGCCGAAGGCAGATGACCGACGGCCGCGGACCGCGAGTCACCGCGCGCCGAACGGGGCCACTCGGGGCTGTCAGTCCCAGAACGACTGCGTGCGGGCGTACTGTCGCTCCTGTTCGAGGATGTCGCGGTAGAAGTCGTCCTCGTCCTCGCGGAGGTTACCGATGATGCGCGCCGCCGTCTGCGGGCCGACGCCCCGGGCGGCGAGGGCGACGACGGCCTTCCGACCGTGGCTCTGGACCAGACTGGCGGACCGGTACGCCCGCCTCTTCAGTCGCTCCTGCTCCTCGTCGGGGTCGTTCGCGCGGACGGCCTTCACCGTCTCGTCGTCCCACGGGTTCAGGCAGGCGATTCGGGTCGCGCCGCACTCCGGACACTCCGGCTGGTCGCGGACGCGACGCACCTTCCGCGTCGTCTTCCAGTCGGTGCAGTGCAGACACAGGAGGATGACCCGGTCGTTCCGGATTCGCTCCTTGACGGCCTGGATGACGCTCGCGTCGGCGTTCTCGGGAACGAGGAGTTCCCGCCCGCTGGACCGGCCGTCGATACCGATGGGCGTGCGTTCTCGCGCCGTCTCCAGCGCCACCTCGCCGGTCTGAATCCGCCGGAGCAACTCGGCCGTCTCCGCGACGGCCAGGTCGACGTGGAACACCTCCCGGACCGCCTCGTCGTAGACGGGCGTGTCTTCGAGGGCCGCCAGCAGTCTGTCGCCGCCGAACCGCTGGTTTCCCTGATAGCGCTTCAGCGCGCCGAACTTCGCCGCCACCTGCGCCAGCGTGAACTTCAGCGACTCGGAGTGTTTCAGGGCGAGTTCGAGGACGCCTTCGACGTGGTCTGGGTCCGTCGTCTCCAACACCTCCGTGAAGTCGTGGACCGAGGCGCTCGGCGGCACCTCGAACTCGACGCGGTAGGCGTCCGTCTCGATACCGACCGAAGACCCGGTGCGCTGGCCGACGAGAGCGGCCAGCATCCGTCCCAGCGTCTCGTTGACGCGGTGGCCGTACGGGGAGTTGAGGACGACGTTCCGCCCCTGTCCCTCGAGGACGAGTCGGTCGGCCGTCGGCACCGGCAACCCGGCCTCGACCTGTCGTTCCGTGGGCCGCAGCGACTTCGAGACGGTGCGCTCGTCCGTCGGGTAGCGCCCGAGGAAGTCGCGCGCGACGGCGTCCCGTTCGCCGCCCATCTCGAACTGTCGGGCCGCCGTCTCCCGAATCTCGCCGACCTCTCCGGCGACGTGCGCGGGGACGGGAATCTCGCTCCCGGTCCACGACGGCACCTCGCCCGAGGGGTCCTCGATGGGCGTGACGTTCACTCGCGCCTCGTCGTCGTCGATGTCGTTGATGCGCCACATCTCGCCGCGCTGGATGAACGACGCGCCCGGTTCGGCGAAGTTGACGACGAACCGTTCGTCGAGCGTCCCTATCTGCCCGCGCGAGGACATGTCGTACACGTCGTACGTCTCCTCGTCGGGTATCATCGACAGGTTCGCGTAGAAGTACTGCCAGGTGCCGCCGGACTTCTCTAACAGGTCCTTCTCCTCGTTCACCCACAGCAGGCGGTTGCCCGACAGCTCTCGCACTATCTCGCGGAACGTCTCCTCCCCCAGGTCGCGAAACGGGTACGCCGCCGTGACCAGTTCGTACGTCTCCCGCGCGGACACCTCGCCGTAGTCCATCACGACGCCGACTATCTGGTTCGCCACGGTGTCGAGGCTCGCGTGGTGGATGCGCGCGGGTTCGACCTCACCCGCCTCGGCCTTCCGCGCGATGGCCAACGCCTCGTGGGTGTCGTCCGGCGAGGAGGTGACGATGGTCCCGTGGGAAGTCTGGTCGCGGCGGTGGCCCGCCCGGCCGACGCGCTGGAGGAGGCGCGACACCTCGCGCGGACTGCCGTACTGGACGACGTGGTCCACCCGCCCCACGTCGATGCCGAGTTCCATCGAGGAGGTGCAGACGAGGCCGTCCAACTCGCCGGACTTGAACCGGTCCTCGACGTCGATTCGCACGTCCTTCGACAGCGACCCGTGGTGGAGTTCGATCGGTTCGTCGAGCGCCTTGAAGCGCGAGCCGAGGGCCTCCGCGGTCTGTCTGGTGTTGACGAACACGAGCGTCGACTCGTGGTCGCGCACGATGTCGCGGATGGCCCGGACGTGGCTGGCCATCTCGTCCTCCGTGGCCAACTGACCGGCCAGCGTCTGGTCCTCGCGGGTCACCTCGGGGTGGACGACGGTGAACTCCACCTTGCTGCCGGCCTCCACCTCGACGATGTCGAACCCGCGGTCGCCGGTGAGGAACTTCCCGACTTCCTCGGGCGACCCCACCGTCGCCGAGAGGCCGATGCGCTGGAACGGGCCCGCCAGCGCGCGGAGGCGTTCGAGTCCGACGGTCAACTGCGCGCCGCGCTTGGCCGAGGCGAGTTCGTGCACCTCGTCGACGACGACGTGCCGCACGTCCGACAGCGCCTTTCGCAACTTCTCGCCCGTCAGCATCGCCTGCAGCGTCTCGGGCGTCGTCACCAGCACGTCCGGCGGGTCGTTCGCCTGCTTCTGTCGCTGGTACTGCGTGGTGTCGCCGTGCCGAACGTCCACCTCGACGTCGAGTTCTTCCCCCCCACCAGTCGAGTCGCTCCCGCATGTCGCGGTTCAGCGCGCGAAGCGGCGTGACGTACAGCGCCGAGATGCCCGCCCGGTCCTCGCGTCCGACTCGACGATCGCGTCGAGGACCGGGAGCATCGCCGTCTCCGTCTTGCCCGTCCCGGTGGGGGCGATGACGAGGGCGTCGTTCCCGGCGGCGAGCGGGGGAATCGCGCGTCGCTGTGGCTCCGTGGGCGTCGTGAATCCGCGCTCGGAGAGCGCCGCGCGGACCGTCTCGCCGAGGGCGGTGAACGCGTCCATCCCCTGCGCGCGGGTCGCGTCTGCCATCGTCAGCCGTAACGGTGCGAGCAGATTAAGCACACCGCTCGCGGCGTCGAGGCGGCGTCACTCCGCGAGGAAGCGGTACGCGACGCCGGCGAGGATGACCAGCGCGCCGATGGTGAACGTCGGCGGGAAGGGGAGCAGGAACAGGGCGATGCCGGCGACGATGACGGCGGTGGACGTTCGCATGACCGGCCGATTCTCGCGGCCCACGGTTAGCTCTATTCGCCCTCCGCCGGACATTCATGAGCGAGGGGGACGAACGACTGGGCGTGCGTCCCCGCACCGCGTACCTCTGCTCGCTGTTCGCGTTCGGCACCGCCGGCGTCGCAGGCGGCGTCGCGGACTACGTCGCAGACGGCACGGCGTGGTCGGCAGTCGCCGTCCTCGGCGGCGGCGTGATACTCGGCGTGGTCGGCTACAACGCCGTCCGTCCGGCGGCCTACGACGGCCCCGAGGAGTGGGGTCCGCTCCTCTACCTGACGGTCGCCGGGAGCGTCCTGTTCGCCCTCGCCGTCGGCTGGGAGTTCGTCTGAGCGGCTTCAGGCGTCCGACGGCGGCCTCACACCGACCGGTACGGCCCGAGTCGCGTCCCGTCCAGCAGGTAGGCGTCGGCGTCGAACACGCCCGCCGGGAGGAACGGCGAGAGGAATCCCTGTCCCTCGACGTTCACCCACGTGCCGCCGGAGCGGTCGTTGAACGCCGGGAAGACGACGAGTTCGGGCGCCTTCCAGTCGAGGTCGGTCGCGTCCAGTCCCAACTGCTCGGCGAACGGGTCGGGGTTCATCGGCCCGCGGAGCCACGCCCGTTCCTTCCGGCCGCCGCCGACCGAGTCTTCGAGGCGGACCGCCGGGTGTTCGTGCGCCGTGCAGACCACGTCGCTCTCGACCACTTCGCGCGACGGCCACGTGTGGCCGTGGGCGAAGCCGACGCGGCCGAGTCTGACGCCGGCACCGTCCGTCACCTCGATGCGGTCGCCGAACGTCTCGTCGATGCCGCCGTCGTGGTTGCCGCGGACCAGCGTCACCGGCACGCGGGCGGTGACTCGCTCCACGAACGTCTCCAACTCGTCGGTCTCGTCGCCGCGCGGGTTCCCGATGCGGTGGCCCAGGTCGCCGAGGACGACCAGTCGGTCCGGGGCCGTCTCGTCGAGCAGTCGGGCGAGGCGCGCGAGGCGCACGTCGGCGTCGCTGTCGAGTTCCACGCCGCGTTCGTAGCGCAGGCCCGCCTCGATGCCCGCGTGGTAGTCGGCGACGACGAGTGCCGTCTCGTCGGCCGCCTCGGGACCGAGGCGCGCGACGGCCGCCGGGTCGCCCGGCACCGGTTCGACTATCGGCCGGTCGCCTCGGCGTGCCATCGGCTCAGATGGACTTCAGCGTCCCTTCGCTCGGTTCGTAGCACTTGCCGCTCATCAGCGCGTCCTGAATCGCGTCCTCGACGTCGCCGGCGTCCGCGCCGTAGCGGTCGACGATGGCGGAGACGACCGCCTCGCGGTCCGCGCCGTCGCGTCGTCGAGGTCCGCCATCACCTCGACCACGGCGTCTTCGAGGTCCACGTCCGCGGCCGATTCGTCGGCGTCGCCGCCGGCGTCGGCGTCGCCGGATTCGTCCGCATCCGCCGGTTCGTCGCCGCCGGCCGATTCGTCGGTGTCGCCGTCGGACGAAGCGGGGGCCGCGTCGCCGGCCGCCGTCTGGGCGTCGTCGGGCGTCTCGCGTCGTCGGCGACGGCCCCGTCGGGGGAGTCGGCGGCCGCCGCGTCGGGTGACTGCGTGTCCGGTCGGGAGTCTTCCGGCGGCGCGGCCGGTTCCGCCTACGAGTCCCCGCCGGTCGGCGCCTCGCCGTTCGTCCCGGCGTTCGCCTCGGCGGCCTGCGCCTCCAAGTCGTCGGCGTCCGGCACGTCGATGTCGGCCTCGCCCGGGTCGTCGACCTCGTTTCCGGTGGAGAACTCCGCGCCGAACTCCGCCTCTATCTCGGCGCGTTCCTCCTCGTCCATCTCGTACATCTCCCCGGTCGCGGCGGCGTCCGCGTCCGCGGCCGGTTCCTCGTCGCCCGCGTCGGTCGTCGCCGCATCGCCGGCGTCGAAGTCGCCCAGACCGCCCGGACCGTCGGCGTCGTCCGTCTCGGCCGCCGGTTCGTCGGACCCGCCCGCGTCGAAGTCGCCTAGACCGCCCGACTGTGCCGGCTCCGAGTCGTCACCGGCGTCGGCGTCGGTCGGCGATTCGGTCGTCGAGGCCGTCGATTCGGTCGGGTTCGGGTCCGCGGTCTCCGAGGGTTCGGGAGTCGCCGTCTCCGCCGTCTCCGGTTCCGACGCGTCCGCGTGTGCCGGTTCCTTCGTCTCCGTGGTCTCGGTCGCGGTCGGTGTCGGTTCGGACTGGTCCGATTCGGTCCCGGTGGTGGGTTCCGTCTCCGTGGGCGTCTCCGTGCCGTCGGCGGTCCCGGCCGCCGACGAGGCGACGGCGTCGTCCGAACCGGGCGCTTCGTCGGTTCCGCCGGTTGCGGCGTCCGCGTCCGGCGTCGTCTCCGTATCCGACGTGGTCCCCGCGTCCGACGTGGTCCCCGCGTCCGACGTGGTCTCCGTCCCCGTCGTCTCCGCCGTCGTTTCTGCGTCTGTCGCTCCCGCGTCCGCCGTCTCCGCTCCGGTGTCCGCGTCAGCGTCGGCGTCGTCGCCCGCCGCGAGACCGCCTGCCTGGGTCGATTCGCGCGCCTCCGTAATCGCGACGTCGCCGCCCTCGGGCGGCGTCGCCGCCGGAACGTCGGGGAGCGGTCCGAGTTCGTCCGGTCCGGCCTCGTCGGGGGCGACGCTCAGCGAGTCCACGGCGTCGCGTTCGCCGGCGACGAGTTCGAGCGCCTGAACCGCCATCGTCCGGACGGCTTCGAGGTAGTGTTCGGTCGTGCCGTAGTGGTCGATGGCGAGGGGGCGCCCGTCGCTAACGACTCGTCCACCCCGCGCGCTTCGAGGACGGCGCGCAGGTCGTCGCCGCGGTGGTCCAGCGCCGACGCGGCCCGCATCGTCGCGACGCGTTCGAGCGTCGCGCGCGCGGCGGCGACGACCCACCGGTCGCGCGTCGCCGCGTCGACTTCGTTGATGCTCTCCGGGCGGACGGAGGTGAACACGCGGTCGGAGTCCTCGGGTTCGTACGTCCGCGCCTTCCCCGTCAGCGAGACGAACATCGGCGGCGTCGAGCGGTCGAGGAAGTTCATCGCCTCGGGCTGGTACTGCCCGGCGTAGGTGACGAAGACGTCCGTGGGGTCGGCCACGCGCCCCCGCAGGACCTCCTCGTTCACCGACTCGACTTCGGTGAGTGCGCCGACGGCGAACAGGCGGTTCACCCGCGCGCCCGTCGGCGTGACGACGTAGTTCGGCGCGCGTTCCTCGTCGCCCTCCGAGTACGACAGCGTCGCGTCGTCGAACTCCGCGGCGAACAGGCGGTACGCGACCTCGCGGCGGTTCTCTATCGCGCTCATGCCCGCACCTCCGAGAGCAGGGCCGTCGCACGGTCGGCGGCGTCGTCGGTCGCCTCGGCGAACTCGGTCGCCTCGAGGTTCGCGCCGTAGTCGTCCACCGAGAGGTTGCCGCGGACGCGGAACTCCCGACCGACGACCTGCCGGCGAATCTCGTCGGCGACGACTTCCTTGTCCATCGCCTCGCGGGCCGCTTCCATCGCCTCGGCCATCGTCCCGCCGTACAGTCGTTCGGTCAGGTCGCGGTCGAGGACGGCGGTCACGGTGCCGCTCCCGTCGTCGATAATGGCCTTCACGCGCATGTCGTCCTCGCCGTCGACGTCGCCGTGCGTCCGGCACTGGCCGTTCTGGAGGACGCGCCCGCAGTCCGGACAGCGCTCGATGAGGCCCGACCCGTCGCGGACTTCGAGCAGGTTGCCGACGACTTCCACGTCGAACATCCCGCCCGACCCGACGGCCTCGCCGACGCGCATCCGCGGCGCCTCGTCCTTCACGTCCACGTCGCGTCCGAGGGGAGTCACCGTCGTGAACTCAGAGAGGTTCACCTGCGGGACGCCGCGGAACTCCCGGACGTACACGTCCTCGAAGCGGAACGTCTCGCCCTCGCGGAGTTCGGGCCGCGCCCCCCCAGTCGGTGAAGGGGAGTCGCGCGGACTCGTCGGCGACGACGCCCGACCGGATGGTGGTGTCGCCGTCGCGCCCGGAGATGGTCCGCTCCTCGGATTCGAGTACCTGAACCTCCACGTTGCGGCCGCGGTCACCCGCGCGCAGGTCGACGAGGTTCGTGTCGCCGCCCGTCTCGTACGGCGTCTCGACGGGCGTCGTCTCGACGGCGACGGTGGTGCTCTGCCCGAGGTTCAACTCGGGTTCGCCCTCCCACTCGCGCACGTTGGCGTTCCCGACGGTCACGGAGTCGCCCGCCTCGAAGCCGAAGTCCTCCCACGACGTGTAGGATATCTTCCCCGTCGCGTCCGCGAGTTCGCCCTCTCGGATGGTCTGCTCTTCGCCCTGATAGCGAATCGAACGCCGCCCGACGGTCAGCACGCGCACGGTGACGGTGACGTTGCCGTTCTCGGTGGTCACGTCGGCCACGTCCTTCGCCGTCGGGGAGGCACTCCCGCCGGAGTCGCCGCCGTGTTTGCGGCGGATGCTCTGTTTGGCTTCGTCGATGGGGACGCTGTACGACAGCAGGTTCTTCAGGTCGGATTTGACCTCCGATTTGTCTACTCCGAGGGTGGAGGCGAGTTCCTCGGCGTGTTCGTCCACGTTCATCGTCCGACGTTGCGTCCCGTTCGGTAAAAAGGGTTCCCGGAGGCCCCCGAGCACGAACTGCTAAGTGCGGGGCAGTCGCACACGGTGGTATGAGTGACGCGGACACCGCGGCCGACGAGGGACAGGTCACCTTCTCGCTGAGCATCGAAGACGGCGAGACGGTCATCACGATGCGCGGCGACCGAGACACCGCCGTCGTCGTCGAGTCCGCGTCGGGCGAGCGAATCTACCTCCCGCCGGAGGACTTCGAACGCGGCGCGCGCCAGCGAAGCGACAGCCCGTACCAACCGGCCCAGCAGGACAGCCCGTATCAGTCCGCACAACAGGACAGCCCGTACCAGTCGGCCCGCGACGACTCGCCGTACCAGTCCGCGCGCCAGAGCCTCCCCCGAGAGGGACTGGTGCCGACGTCCGACGGCTACCGCATCCGCCACCCGGAACCGGCGACGGACGTGCGACTGCTCCGTTAGGACGGACTGGCCTTCGCCCCGCCGGTGATGGTGACCGGTCGGTCGGCGTCCAAGACGACGGCCTGCGTGACGCTGCCGAACAGCAGCGACCCGAGCGGGGACCGCTTTCGGCCCCCGAGGACGATGTAGTCGGCGTCCGTCTCGGCCGCCGCCGAGAGTATCTCCGTCGCCGGGTCGCCGACGCGCGACAGTTCCTCGATGGTGACGCCCGCACCCCTGAGTCGGCCGTGCGCCGCGCGCCCGCCGGCTATCTGCTTGGGCGAGGTTCCTCCCGCCTGCGTTCTGTCCTCGAACACGTACAGGAGCACCACCCGTACGTCTTCGGCCGCGTGCGGGACTCTGATGACCGCGTCGGCCTGCGCCGTGCCGCGCGATTCGCTCTCGTCGACCGGCATCAGTACGGTGAACATGTGCTAAAAGATAGCACACCACACGAGATATAGCATGGGGGAATCGGCGTCACCGCGAGAGACGAACGCCGGTGTCGGCGGCGCTACTCGCCGGCGACTCGCTCGTAGAAGTCGATAGTCTCGTCCACCACGTCGTCCCACGTCACCGGGTCGTACTCGGGTGGTCCCTCCAGCGAGAGACCGTAGTCGATGCCGTCGGCGAGCGACCCAGACTCGGGTTCGACTTCGATGACGCAGTCCTCGGGGAGCACCTCGTTGACGCCGCTCTCGGTGGCGACGACGCGCGTCCCCGCCGAGAGCGCCTCCGTGATGGTGATGCCGAACGGCTCGGACAGCGACGGCGAGACGAACAGGTCCGCCGAGGCGTAGTAGTCGCCCAGCGCCTCCTCGGGGATGTAGCCGACCCACTCTATCTGGTCCTGCACGTCGAGCAGTTCGGCGAACTTCTTCAGTTGGTCCGTGAGGTGGCCCGACCCGCCGACGACCAGCGTCACGTCGTCGCGGCGGAGTTTCTCCATGGCGTAGACGAGGTGCGAGATGCCCTTCTGGTCGGTGTGCCGGCCGACGAAGAACAGCATGTTGCCGTCGATGTCCAGTTCCTCCTTCAGGTCGCGCCCGGTCGTCTCACACTTCGAGAAGCCGTTGTAGATGACGTCGGGGTCGCCGCCGTACAGGTCCCTGACGCGCGAGGCCGTGAGTTCGCTCACCGCGAGGAGGTGGTCGCAGCGTTCGACGATGCGGCGTTCGGTCTCGACCTCTCGCTTGGGCGGGTCGACGTTGCGGTCCGAGGAGAGCGAGTGGAACGTCGTCACCCACTCCACGTCCGCGTTCGACTTCGCCCGCGACCCGGGTCCGTAGCCGAACCAGTCGTGCGTGTGGACCACGTCGGCGTCCTGTGCGTGTTCGGCGAACGCGGAGCTGAGACGGCCGATGCGGGTGATGATGTCACCTTCCCCCGTCGGGACGCCGTGTATCCCGTCGCGGTCCTCCGGCGCGTACTCCGCCGGGAGGACGAGTTCGATGTCTACGCCGCGCGCTTGCAGTCCGTCGAACATCTCCCCGACGTGGGTGTCGAGACCCCCGCTCACGTTCGGCGGGAAGCCCCAACCCAGCATCAGCACTTTGGGCGGCATTGGTGAGACGAGATACCACGGAGAGACATATAACTCCTGTCCGTCCCGCCGACCGAAATCCGCTTACCGCACGCGGCCGACGCTCCCGTATGCACGTCGTCGTCAACGCCGCCGCGAGCGTCGATGGGAAACTCTCCACGCGACGGCGCGAGCAGGTGAAGATAAGCGGGGCGGACGACTTCGCCCGCGTGGACCGCGTCCGCGCCGACAGCGACGCCGTCCTCGTCGGCGTCGGCACCGTCCTCGCGGACGACCCGCACCTGACGCTGGACGACGAGACGTACCGGGACGAACGACGCGCGGACGGGCGCGACCCGAACCCCGCCCGCGTCGTCGCCGACTCCCGCGCGCGCACCCCGACGGACGCCCGCATCGTCGACGACGCCGCGACGACGTACGTCCTCGTGAGCGAGTCCGCCCCGGAGGACCGAGTCGCCGCCCTCGAACGGGTCGGGGCAACCGTCGTCGTCGCGGGCGAGACGCGCGTCTCGTTCCCCGAGGCGTTCGCGGAACTGGAACGCCGCGGCGTCGAGCGGACGATGGTCGAGGGCGGCGGCGAGGTCATCTTCTCGCTGTTCGAGGACGGTCTGGTGGACGAACTCAGCCTGTACGTCGGGTCGGTCGTCGTCGGCGGGCGCGACGCGCCGACGCTGGCGGACGGCGAGGGGTTCGTGGCGGACTTCCCGACGCTGGACCTCCGCGGCGTCGAACGCGTCGACGACGGCGTCCTCCTCACGTACGACGTCGACTGACGGGCGAAACCGTCGTCCGTCGACGCGGCGGACCGGCCGGTCGTGCGACGGGTCGGCATCTCCTCTCAATAGTTAAGGGAGTCCGGTGACTACGGAGGGCGTATGAGTACACCCGAGAGCCGAGGAACGCCCGTCCACGTCGAGAGTCAGGAGCACCTCGAAGAACTCGTCGCCGGAGCGGACGTGGTGCTCGTGGACTTCTACGCGGACTGGTGCGGCCCGTGCAAGATGCTCGAACCCACCGTCGAGGAGATCGCCGCCGAGACCGACGCCCTCGTCCTGAAGGTCGACATCGACGAACTGCAGGAACTCGCCCGCGAGGAGGGCATCCGCTCGGTGCCGACGCTACAGTTCTACGTCGACGGCGAACAGGCCAAACGCGTCATCGGCGTCCAGGACAAGTCCGACCTCCTCGACATCGTCGACGAACTGTCGAACTGACGCCGTCCCGCCTCCGTTCTCCGTCTTCGCGTCGCCGCGGTCGGCGACGCCTATATCGACCCGACCGCGACGACGTGGCCCGTCTCGGACTCGTGTCGGCGTCGGACTCGCTCGGCCGTCTCCGCGTCGGTCTGCACCGACTCGGTGAGACAGTCGCGACAGACGACGTGGTAGTACGCCTTCGCTTCGGACGCATCGGTTGCTGTTCCTGACATACACGAAGATACGACTGTACGGGTATAGCTACGCACCGACTAGCGAACCCGTAAGCCGGCCGTACGGGGCCGGCCGAGCGGTTAACCGGCGGTTACGACCCCTCAGAAGGGGGCGTCTTCGCGACTCCGCGCGAACCGGTCCTCGTCGGGCGCGTCGTAGTCGAACGACCCGCCCGTGGTGGCGTGGACCTGCGACACCTCGTCGAACTCCGCGACCATCCGCGACTGTAGCGCCTGCACCGTCATCGGCGAGATGCCGCACCCCGAACAGGCCCCGCCGAGCGAAATCCACACCTCGCCGGACTCCTCGTCGATGGCGTCGATGCCCGCGCTCCCGCCGTGCATCTGAATCTGCGGGAAGTTCCGGCGCATGAACAGCACGAGTCGGTCTTCGAGGCCCGACTCGCCGTCTCTCGTCTCGATACTCATGCGGAGCGTAGGCGCACGGACGAGATAGCGTTTCGCTTCGCGGCACCGCGCGGGTCCGTGTCGCCGCGCCAGCACGCCGACTCCCGTTTCGTCGCGCCGCGGCACGGGTCGCGAGACGCCGCACGGCGGCAGTTCGACGCCCGACGCGGGACCGGCCGCACGCGGTGACGTTCGGGGAGGGCTTTTTAATTCGGAGCGAGTATCCCCCGGTATGATTTCACTCGACGAAGCGGTGACCGCCAGACTGGAATCTCACGGTGAACGCTTCGAGGTTCTCATCGACCCGGACGCGGCCCTCGCCATCAAGCGAGACGAGTTCGAGGGCGACTTAGAGGACGTCATCGCCGCCGAGGACGTGTTCGAGGACGCCTCTCGCGGCGACCGACCGGCCGAGGAGGACCTGGAGACGGTGTTCGGGACGACGGACCCGATGGAGATAATCCCCGAAGTCATCAAGCGCGGCGAGATTCAGATCACCGCCGAGCAGCGCCGGGAGATGCAGGAGCAGAAGCGGAAACAACTCATCAACACCATCACCCGCAACGCGGTCAACCCGCAGATGGACAACGCGCCGCACCCGCCGGAGCGCATCGAACGCGCCTTAGAGGAGGCAGGGTTCAAGGTCGACCCGATGGAGAAGGTGGAGTCGCAGGTGGACGACGCGCTGGAGGCGCTCCGCCCGGTCATCCCCATCCGGTTCGACGAGGTGACCGTCGCCGTCCAGATTCCCGCGAACTACGCGGGGAAGACGCAGGCGCAGGTCAGAGAGTACGGCGACTTAGAGCGCGAGGAGTGGCAGAACGACGGGTCGTGGGTCGGCGTCGTCACCTTCCCGGCCGGGATGCAGAACGACTTCTACGACATGGTGAACGAGTACACCTCCGGCGAGGCGGAGACGCGCATCGTGAAGGACAAGGACGAACTGAGTACGCGGTAAGCCGAGACCGCAGGGGGTGACTCCCGGGGATAGCCTCCGCGAGCGGACGACTGCGCGGAAAATATTCGTCGGCGAGACGCGAGAACGGAGCGAGCGGCGAGTTATCCCTTCTTGAAGCCGACGAGGAACCCGCCGGTGAAGCCGGCGGAGATGGAGAGCGTCGAGAGTATCGAGGAGAGCCAACTGGGCGGTGCCCCCGTGGCGGCGTCCTGACTCGTCTTCACGAGCCCGGACGCAGTTTCTCCCAATCCACCGAGAGGATGCCGCGCGATTCGAGGAACTTGAACAGGGCCAGTTCCAGACCGACGATGACGGCGATTATCTTCGCGACTTTCTTCGCCGCGAAGCCGATGATGCCGCCGATGACCGCACCACTCCCGAACTCCAGTCCGAGCGAGGTGGGGTCGATGGACAGTTGTAGCGGGTCGGGCATGCCCGGACGTGGCGCGGCATCGGATATAACCTTTGTGTGGTCGGACAGGTCCGATTTCGGACTGGTACGCGACGACGACTGTAGGTCCGGGCGCGGGGAACTTACAAGTCAGCGGCCGTCCTACCCGCGCGCATGGACCGTGAACGCACGGCAGGCGGGCTAACCGGGGTGACGGACCGGCATCACCGTTGAACACCGCCGAGTAACGTTCAACTGTCTCGACGGCGTACCGTCCACATCTGTGGAGGCGAAACACCAGCCGAGACCGGGTGTGGCCGATGAGCGACGGCACCCGCGCCGTCGTCGCCAAGCGCGTCGATTCGGGCGAGTCAGCCGACCTGTCGGAGATAACGGACCTCGCGCGCGCCGCGGGGTACGACGTGGTCGGAACGCTCTCGCAGTCGCGCGAGGAGGACGCCGCGTTCCACTTCGGCGAGGGCAAGGTGGACGAACTCGCCGGACTCGTCGTCGAGACGGACGCCGCGGCGGTCATCGTCGACAACCGCCTCGGCCCGTACCAGACGTACAACATCGGCGGCAAACTCCCCGAGGGGGTCGAAGTCGTCGACCGCTTCACGCTCATCCTGGAGATATTCGGCCAGCGAGCCAGTACGCGGAAGGCCCAGCTACAGGTCGAACTCGCGGAACTCCGGTACGAACTCCCGCGCGCGGAGGCGAAAGCCTCCCTCGCGAAACGCGACGAGCGCCCGGGGTTCATGGGCCTCGGGGAGTACGACGAGTCGCGCGAACGGGACATCAAGGCCCAGATTTCGCGCATCAAGAACGAACTCGACGCCATCGCCGACAAGGAGGAGACGCGGCGCGAACAGCGTCGCGAGTCCGGGTTCGACCTCGTCGCCCTCGCGGGCTACACGAACGCCGGCAAGTCCACCCTGATGCGGCGACTCGCCGAGGACCTCGAAGTCGGCGAGAACGACGACTTGCACCCCGACCTGGACCCGACGGCGGAGTCCGAGGACCGCCTGTTCACCACGCTCGGGACGACGACGCGCCGCGCCGAGACGGGGACCCGAAACGTCCTCCTCACCGACACCGTCGGCTTCGTCTCGGACCTGCCGCACTGGCTGGTCGAGTCGTTCAAGTCCACGCTCGACTCGGTGTACCGCGCGGACCTCGTCCTCCTCGTCGTGGACGCCTCCGAACCCGTCGAGGAGATGCGCGACAAACTCGTCACCTGCCACGACACGCTGTACGAACGCAACGAGGCGCCCATCGTGACGGTGCTGAACAAGATAGACGTGGTGGACGAGGCGGAACTCGACCGGAAGATGGACGCGCTTCGCGCCCTCGCGCCGAACCCCGTCGCCGTCTCGGGACTGACCGGCGAGAACGTCGGGGCGCTCGCCGACAGAATCGAGCGCGAACTGCCCGACTGGCGCGAGGAGCGTCTGCTCCTGCCGATGTCGGACGACGCGATGAGCCTCGTCTCGTGGCTGTACGACCACGGCCACGTGGAGAACGAGGAGTACGACGGCGAGAACGTCCTCGTCGAGTTCGAGGCCCGCCCCGCCATCGTCGAGAAGGCCCGCGCGAAGGCCGCCGAGGTGCAGTCCGGAGAGACCGGTGACGCCGAGGCGGAGGCCGAGGCCGACGGCGGCTATCGGTCGTAGCGGCACGCACGGGACGAGGCGGCGGTCCGTCCTCGCCTCCGTCTCGTTCTGTTCTCGTCACCGCATACTGTCGGCGTGAGCCGAAGCGACGCCGACCGTCAGCGGCGCAGAACCCGCGTTGTGACCGCCAAGAGCGCCGCGAACGCCGCGAGAACGCCGAATCCGGGCGCGCCCGTCTCGGTCGTCTCTGTCTCGTCGGCCGCCGTCGGTGCGGACGCGTCGCTCGGGTCCGGCGTCGCCGTCCCTCCCGCGTCAGTCCCCGTCGCGGTCGTTCCGCCGGCCTCGTCCTCGGTCGTCGCGGACGCGTCGTCCGCGGCGTTCTCGGTCGCGTTCTCGGACCCGACGGCGAACACGGAGAACCCGGGCGTGACCGCTTCGTACGTCCCGTTACCGAGCGCAGTCGTGTTCAGCGTCCGCCACTCGCCGTCGTGGAACCGGTACAGTCGCACCTCGTCGGGCGACACGCCGCGGGCTTCGAGTTTCGAGGCGGGAACCTCGAACGTGATAGTCGCGTTCTCGACGGCGTCGTCGGTCGTCCCCGCGAGGTCTATCGACACGTAGTCGATGGCGCCGTCGCCCCGGCCGTCTCCGTCCGCGTCGCCCGCGCCGCCGCCGGGGTTCAGTGCGGGCGTCCCGTCGGGGACCGCGTCGTGCGAGGCGACGGTCACGGAGAGTTCGGCCGCCCCTCCGAGAGGTTCAGGCCGAGTTCCCGGACCTGCGACCGTTCGTCCGACCGGTCCGCGTCGGCCGTCGCGTTGCGCCCCGTCGACGCGTTCGCCGATTCGGTCGCGTTCGCGCCGTCGGTGGCGTTCGCGGCCGTCGCCGAGGCGTCAGGGACGGGATGCGGACGGTGACCGTCTCGTCGGCCGGCGCGTCGGTCACGTTCGCGGCCGCCGCCCGACCGTCCGCCGTGGCAGTGGCGACCACCGTCGCACCGCCGGCCGTCGCGTTCGTCTCCCGCTCACCGTCCGAATCGCCCGACGAACCGTCGCCGTCGTCAGTATCGCCGCCGCTGTCGGCAGTCGACCCGTCGGTGTCGCCGGCCGAACCGCCGTCTGACCCCCCGTCACCGGACCCCTCGGTCCCCGACTCGCCGCCGGCCGCGCCGATGGCCGCCGTGTCGGGCGACAGTTGGACCGTGCCCGTGGAGTACGTCGTCGGGAAGCCGACGCGCACGTCGCCGTCCGCGGTCACGTTCGGCGACAGCGAGACGCCGTCGCCCTTGTACGTCCCGCCGAGCGTACTCGGGTCTGAGACACCCCACTGGTCGAGGAGGGCCGAAGGAACGGTCGCCTCGTACTGACCGGTGTTGTTCCGCCCGTCCACCGTCTCGTGTGGCGCGCCGAGGTCAACGTTCAGTGTCGGCGACCCGTTCACGAGGCCGGGGTACGGCGCCGTCGCCGACTGAGCGTCGGTGGCGACGACCATCCCCGAGACGTTGCGCATCGTCGTGGAGCCGTTGTCGACGAACGCGAGCGAGAACATCGGCGTGTAGGCGTGCGTCGCCACGTCCTCGCTCGCGCTCAGGTCGTCCCACCCGGACACCGAGGCAGGGCCGTCGACCTTGTACGCGGCGTCTATCGGTTGCGCGACGACGGTGACCTCGTAGCCGTCGGAGCGGTTCACCACGTCCCACGACACGTCGTGCGCGGTGGCGACGAGAATCGAGGGTTCGTACGAGTGCGGCACGTCCAGCACCACCTCGAAGCGACTCGTCTCGTCGAGTCCCGACCCGTTCAGGTTCTGGGGCCGGTCGCTCCCCGGCGCCTCGTAGGTGAGGTCGAACTGGAGCAGTCCGCCGTCGTCGGTGGGCGCGATGGTACTCGTACCGAGCGCCGAGGTGTTCGCCGCGCCGCCGACGTGCGTGAGCGAGGTCATCTCGACCAGGGGTTCCAGCGTCACCGTCGGCCCCTCGTACCCGCCCGTCGAGAGCGCGTACGCCTTCGACGTGTCGAAGTGCGACGGGAACGTGACGTTCACCGACCGCTGAGCCGACTGGCCGGGACGGACGGTGACCGTCGCGGTTCCGACGGGCGTGGTCCGGAACGCGCCCGGGTAGAGGGAGACGGTGTGGTTCTCCACCGTCTCGCCGGTGTTGTCCACGCGGACGGTCACCTCGTGCGTCCTGCCCCGCGTGAGGTTCGTCTCGGGAACGCTCACGAGTCCGACGGAGGTGTTGCCGACGACGGTCACCGTGGTCATCGAGAACGACCCGGAGACGCGTTCACCCGTGGAGTCGTTCACGACGCCCGCCTCGACGCGGTACGACCCGGCGGCCGCCCGCGCGGGCAGCGTCAGCGTCGCCGTCCCGTTCGCCGTCCCGAGGTCGGCGTCGAACGCGAGGAGGCCGTTCGGTCCCGAGAGCGACAGGTTCGCGTCGGCGGCGGTGACGGTCCCCGTGAGGTTGAACCGGACCGGCACGGAGACGGCGTCGCCACGCATCGCGGTGACGTCCGCCGGCGAGGCGACGCAGGCGACCCGTACGCCGCGGGGCAGTCGCCCGCGACCGAGGGCGTCGGCGCCGCGTCGGAGACGGTGACCGTCGTCGGCGCCTCGTCGTTGACGGTGAAGTTCACCGTCTCGCCGGCGTACTGTTCGGTGTAGACGACCGGGAGTTGCACCGTCTTCACCGCGCCGGCGCCGAGGTCCACGAGCGAGACGTTCGCCGCGTCGGCGTCGCCGGTCTCGGGGTAGGCCGCGACGCGGAACGTCGTCGCCGCGCCCCCGGTGTTGTTCAGCGTGACGGCGACAGTCGTCTCGACGCCGGGCGACACCGTCGTCGAGGCGAGCGAGTACGACTCGATTCGCACCGACGACGTGGTGTTCACCACGCCGACGGCCGCGCTCTCGAAGCGGGACTCGTCGCCGTCGTGGCCGCGAACCCAGACGCGCCGGTCGCCGGCGACGGCGTCCACGGTGTCAGCGAACGCCGACCCGGGGCCGAACGTGAGGTTTCGCCGGCCGGCGGCCGCGGTCAGGTCGCGTCGTAGTCGACGGCGAACCCGGAGTCGTTCTGGAGCCAGATGGTCGTGTTCGCCGGGTCGGACGTGCCGGTGACGTTGTACGCGACGGTGACGTTGGCGTCGGTTCCGGGCGTCCATGCCGTCTCCGTCGCGTTCACGCCGGGGGCGTCTGCGGGAGCGGTCGGCGTTGTCCCGTTCGCGGACGCGAACCCGACGAACGCGACGGGGGTGCTCGACGAGAGCAACAACAGCGCGACCAGTAGCGTGGCCGTGCGGTGTGGCGATTTCATCGATAGCCGATAGAGAAAAGTCAGCCACTTCAACGTTTTCGAACCGGTATCAAACGAGATAGCGCAAGTGAAATAGCGCTATCTCACCGCTCGAAGCCGGTTTTTTGCCCTTCTCCCGAGAATCAAACGCGATACCGGGCGCTTACAGCCCCGACTTCTCCTCTCCCAGCTCCGACTTCTCCTTCGTCACCACGCGCACGTCCGTGGTACGGGTGTCGGGGTACTGTCCGTCCGCGTCCTTCTCCGCCGCCTTCACCATGTCCCAGACGACGTTCAGCCCCGTCGTGACGCCCTCCAGCGCCTCCATCTCGCACCCGGTCTTGCCCGTCGTCTCGACGGTGACGGTGAGCGTCACCGCGTCGTCGGCCACGTCGAACGCCGTCTCGACGTTCGTGATGGGTATCTGGTGGCACATCGGGATGGTCTCCCACGTGTGCTTGACGGCCTGAATCGCGCCGATGCGGGCCGTCCCCAGCACGTCCCCCTTCCCGATTTCGTCGTCGCGAATCGCCGCGACGGTCGGTTCGGTGAGGTGAATCGTCCCCCGC
Organism: Halogeometricum sp. CBA1124; assembly: GCF_009741955.1. Taxonomy (NCBI): domain Archaea; kingdom Methanobacteriati; phylum Methanobacteriota; class Halobacteria; order Halobacteriales; family Haloferacaceae; genus Halogeometricum; species Halogeometricum sp. CBA1124. Next base: position 21,217 of record NZ_WPCD01000009.1, read on the forward strand.
GCGACGGCGCGGCGGCGCGTGTCGGGCTTCCCGCCCACGTCCACCATCTGCGCGTTGCCCGCCTCGTCGACGTGCGTCAGGTCGCGTTCGTCGTCGGCCGCGGCCGCGTCGCCGACCTCTTCGTCCCGTCGCTCCTCGCCGCTCACGCGTCCTCACCCCAGAGCGCCCGCGGGAGGGCGTCCAGCAGGTCCGACGCGAGGAGGCCGTCGCCGCGTTCGTCGTCGAGCAGTTCGGCCGCGCGACCGTTGGCGTAGGGGCCGGCGCACGCCGCGTCGAACGGGTCCTGCGTGCCGAGGAGGCCGGCTATCGTCCCGGCGAGGGTGTCGCCGGTGCCACCCACCGTCATGGCGGGGGTGCCGGCGCGCACGATTCGCGTCCGCTCGCCGTCGGTGACGACGTCTTCGGCGGCCTCGCCACCACGACGTGGCCGATGTCCGCCGCGAACGACTCGATGTCGTCGCGGGCGTCGCGGAGCGGTCCGTCCACGTCGGGACCGCCCATCTTCGCCAGTTCCCGGCGGTTGGGGGTGCAGACGAGGGTCGCGTCGGTGTCGATTCCCGGGACGACCGAGAGGGCGTCGGCGTCGACGACGGCCGTCCCCTCGAAGGTCTCCAAGAACTGGCGCGCGGCCGCCAGCGTCTCGTCGTGGGTTCCGAGTCCCGGTCCGAGGACGACCACGTCGTCGTAGTCGTGGGCCGTCTGCACGAGGTCGTCCACCTGGTCGGGCGTGAGGTGGTCGCCCTCGTAGTCCTGCACGATGAGGTCCTCGGCGTAGCCTGAATCTGCCGGGCGACGCGTCCGGGCGCGGCGACGAAGGAGAGGTCCGCACCGGCCCGGAGGGCGGCCTGCGCGGCGAGGGCCGGCGCGCCGGTGTACGGCCCGCCGCCGACGACGTAGACGCGCGAGTCGCCGCCGCGCACCCCTCGGCGCACCGAGCGCAGGTCGCCCGGGCCGACGAACCGTTCAGCGGCCGCGGGGATGCCGATGTCGGCGACGGTGACCTCGCAGTCGAGGCTCGCGAGCCCCGGTTTCTCGTCGTGGAACGTGACGACCCGGTCGGCGTCGACGGCGACCCCCGCGGCCTCGCCCGTGTCGGCGTTCACGCCGGAGGGCACGTCCACGGCGACGACGGACGCGTCGAGGGCGTTCACCGCCTCGGCGGCCGTCGCCTCGGGTTCGCGGAGCGCGCCGGTGACGCCGGTGCCGAGCATGGCGTCCACGACGACGTCCGGGTCGCCGAGGTCCAGCGACCGCGAGTCCGTCACCGTCTCCGTGTCGTACTCCGCCTCCTGCAAGGCGTCCCAGTTCTCGCGGGCGATGTCCGTCGAGATGCTCTCGGGCCGCCGAGGAGGTGGACCGTCGCGTCGTAGCCGTCGAGGAAGCGGACGGCGACGAACGCGTCACCGCCGTTGTTGCCGCGTCCGGCGACGACGGCCACCTCGCGTCCGGGTCGGCCACCTCGCGCACCGCCCGAGCGACGGCGTTCCGCTCGACTCCATCAACTGCTTCCGCGGCACGCCGACCGCCTCGGCGTTCTCGTCCACCGCGGCCATTCGGTCGCTCGTTATCATGGTCGCGGGTTCGTCGGGTACCGTGGTAAAGGGGATGGCCTCGCGTCGGCCGGGGTTCGACTCGCGGCGGTCGCTCGCCCCCGAGGCCGGTGCGCACCCGCCTCGTTCCCGGTTCCCGTTCGCCCCTTTCGGAACCTTCCTGACGGGGGTGGCCGAACTCCCCTCCGTGACGCGACGACTGTTCGGGACGCTGTGCGGGCTTGTGTTCCTCGTCAACCTCGGCCGGACGGCGTTCGCACCGCTGGTCGAGACGTTTCAGACGCAGTTCGGCGTCGGGCCGGCGACGGTGGGGCTGGTGACCACGCTGGTCTGGATGGGGACGGCCCTCCCGCGCATCCCCGTCGGCTACCTCCTCACGCGCGTCCCCAGACACCGCGTCGTCCTCGGCACGGGCGCCCTCCTCGCCGCCGCCGCCGCGTTCACCGCCACCGCGCCGTCGATTCGCGCGGTGCAGGTCGGCGCGTTCGGCATCGGCCTCGCCTCCGGCGCGTACTTCGTCGCCGCCGTCCCCCTCGTCGGCGAACTCTACCCTGACGCCGTCGGCCGCGCCATCGGCATCCACGGGACGGCCGCCCAACTCGCCGCCGTCGTCGCCGCGCCCGTCGTCGTCACGTTCGTCGCCGTCGCCGACTGGCGCGCGACGTTCTGGCTGCTCGCCGCCCTCACGGCCGTCGTCACCGTCGTCCTCGCGTACACCGCCCGCGGCGTCGGCGCGGTGGTGGACACGGGCGCCGACCGGGACTTCCTCGGGGCCCTCCGCCACTGGCGACTCATCCTCGTCGGGATGCTGATGGTCGCCACCGCGGGGTTCGTCTGGCAGGGCCTGTTCAACTTCTACGTCACCTACCTCCTGAACGCGAAGGCGTTCACCACGACGCAGGCCAGTACGGCGCTGACCGTCGTCTTCGCCGCGGGCGTCCCGGCGTTCTGGCTCTCGGGCCGCCTCGCCGACCGCTTCCCCACCGTCCCGTACATCCTCGCGATACTGACCGTCTACGTCGCCTCGCTGTTCGCGCTGACCGAAGTCTCCGCCTTCTTGCCCGTCCTCGCCGTCACCGCCGTCGTCGGCTACGCCATCCACAGCCTGTTTCCGGCGCTGGACGCGTGGTTGCTCGGCACGCTCCCCGCACCGGTCCGAAGCAGCGCGTACGCCGTCTTCAGCGGCGCCTCCCTCCTCCTCGAGGCGAACGGGAGCGGCGCCGTCGGCCTCCTCACCGAGGCGGGGTACGCCTTCGACGCGGTGTTCCGGGCGTCGCGTTCGGACTGGCGGGCGTCGTCGTCCTCCTCGTCGTGCTCTACCTCACCGGTCAGATTCCCGGGACCGCCCGGCGCGCGTCGGACGCCTGAGTCGGTCGAAATCGATACGCCGTGGTACCACGTCCGAAATGTTTACTACTTGCACGCTAGAACGTTTGTGCATGTCTGGGTTGCTACCGTCTGACGCGGACGTCACCGACGCCGACGCCGAGGCCGACTCGGACGCGAACGGTGACCTCCGCGTCCTCTCGCTCGACGACGACGAGGCGGAGCAACTCATCGGGTGTCTCTCCTCGGACACCGCACGCGAGACGTTCGCCGCTCTCCAGCGCGACCCCTCGACCGCCTCGGAACTGGCGGACGCGGTCGACACGTCGCTCCAGAACGTCCGGCACCACCTCGACAACCTCCGCAGCGCCGGCCTCGTCCGCGTCGCCGACACGCGCTACTCGGTGAAGGGGCGCGAGATGAAGGTGTACGCGCCGACGCAGGACTCGCTGGTCGTCTGCGTCGGGAGCACGGAGGACAAGGACTCGTTCCTCGACGGACTGGGCCAGTACGTCGGCGCGGGCGCGGCCCTCGCCGTCGCCGCGGTGGCCGTCCAGACGCTGTTCGGTGCCGGCGTCGCGGACCTCGGCGGCCCGGCGACGACGCCGCGCGTGGCCGACGGCGTGACCGGCGGTGCCGAACCGGTTCTCGGCCTCCTCCCGCCGGGCGTCGCCTTCCTCGCCGGCGGCTTACTCGTCCTCGGCGTCCTCCTGACCGTTCGCGCGTACGGGTCGCGCGTGAAGTGAGATGCCGCGCGGGCAGACTACGGTGCTGGTCGTGACCGTGCTGTTGCTCGTCTCGACGGCGGTTCCGGTCAGCGTGTTCCTCACCGGCGGCACCATCGACCCGACGACGGGCGACGACGTACCGACGATAGACGCCGCCGACGCGTCGGACGCCCCCGACGCCGGCGACGTCGAGACGAGTCGGGAGGCGCGCCAGCGCCAGCGCATCCGCGAGCGCATCGACGTCGTCGACCAGCACGACGCCCTCCAGCGAGTCGGCGCGTCGAGGCGCACACGCACGGCATCACCGGCGAGGGCGTCACCGTCGGCGTCGTCGGGCGGTCGTTCGACGCCGACGCGGAGAGCGTCGCCACGCACGTCGCCGACCACGAGCGGTTCGGCGGCCGACTGCGGCCGTACCGGGACACCGCCCACGGCACCGCCGTCGCCGAAATCGTCGCCGAGACGGCACCCGAGTCGGAACTGTACCTCGCCGCCGTGGGGTCGGAGCCGACGACCGACCGGTACGACGACGCCGTGCGCTGGTTGGTCGCCAACGACGTGGACGTCGTCGTCGACTCGGGGAGCTACTTCCCGCGGACGGCGAACGCCTCGGCGAACCTCTCGCGGACGGCGCAGTACGCCATCGACCACGGGGCCATCTACGTCACCTCCGCCGGCAACTACGCGGGCCACCACTGGTCCGGCGACGGCACCGCCGCGGGGTGGGTGAACTTCTCGGCGACCGACCAGGCGAACTACCTCGGGGAGGGCACCGTCTCCGGACGGGTGTCGCTCCGCGCGCAGTGGGACACCGCGGCCGACTACGACTTGTACCTCTACCGCGACCTGCCGGGGTCGGACGACCCGGTGGTGGCGAAGTCGACGCGGCGTTCCCGCGGCGGCATGGAGGCGATAGACGTTGCCGTCCCCGAGGGCCACTACTACGTCGCCCTGTACGCGCGCGAGGGCGTCGCGTCGCCGGGGACGGTGCAGTTGTTCTCGGCTCGCCACCGACTGGGGAACACCGACGCCGCGGGGAGCGTCGTCGCGCCGACGACGGGGCACGGCATCATCACCGTCGGGGCCATCGGGTCGCACGGGTCGGTCCGGTCGTACAGTTCGCTCGGGCGCGACGGGTCGGTGGACCTCGCCGCGCCGGACGGCGTCGAGACGGACTCCGTCGGCGCGTTCTACGGCACCTCCGCGGCGACGCCGTTCGTCGGCGGCGCGGCCGCTCTCGTCGCCTCGCAGGGCAACCTCACGCCCGCGCAGACGGAGTTCCTCCTCGAACGGACGAGTCGAACCGGGGACCTAGACGCCTACGCCGCGGCGTCGGCGGCGGGGCGACCGTTCGACGTGCCCGAGTCGGCCGTCACCGGCGCGCCGGGTGACGGCAACTGGACCGGCGGGGCGCGAACGTGTCCGACCCCGTCGCACCGTCCGGCGTGAACGCGTCCGGCTGCCGGGGAGGCGTCGGAGGCGCGGCGCCCTGCGCCGCCGCCGACCGCCCGACTGCGGCGCGGAACGGCGGCCGCGGTGCACGCGACGGTCCGCCCGCCGCGCGAACGTTCAAGTGCGAACGCGCGGCCATCACCGACACCCATATGACCACCGCGGCGGGAGTGAGACGCGTGAACTGGCAGGCCGTGTTCGGCACTCCGAACCCTACCCCGAGCAAGCCGACGGCATCGACGCGGCCATCGACGCCGCCGAGGACGACGGCTTCCTCGTGGTGGAGGGCGCGTGCGGGACGGGCAAGACGATGCTCGCACTCACGGCCGGCATCGACCGGGTCCGCGACCCCGACTCCGACTACGAACGGGTGCTGGTGCTGACGAGCGTCAAACAGCAGTTGCGACAGTTCGAGGAGGACCTGCGGACCATCAACGACGGACTGCCCGACGACTGGAACCCCGTCTCGGGGCTGACGCTGGTCGGCAAGGCGGACGTCTGCCCGTACAGTCGCGAGAGCGTCGCGGGTATCGACGACGCCACGGTGTACGACCGCTGCGAGGGTCTCAGAGAGCGCACGCGGAACCTCGTCGGCAGCGCGGGACGAAGTCCCGCTGGCAGCCGGACGCAGTCCGGCGATGACGGCGGCGTCGCCTCGACGGGCAAGCTGGTGAAGGAGGCCCGGGCCGCACAGACCGGCCTCCTCGACACCGGCGCGTCCGGCGGCGGGCCGGACTACCTCGAAACCGCCGGCGAACCGACGCCCTACCTGCCCGAGACGGCCGAGTACGAGGACACCGAGTACTGTCCGTTCTACGCGACGTTTCTGGACGACTTGCCCGAGGAGGGCGACCCGGTGGAGGCCGTCCCGTTCGACGTGACCGAGTTGGGCCTCGTCGACACCGAGGAACTCGTCCGCCTGTCGGCCGGGTACGGCACCTGCCCGCACTCGGTGATGGGCGCGGTCCTGCCGCACGTCGAAGTCGTCGTCGGCAACTACTACCACGCGTTCGACCCGACGACGGTGGGGTCGTTCACGGGCGCCCTCGTGGACGACAGCACGTTCGTCGTCTGCGACGAGGCGCACATGCTCGAACCGCGCGTCCGCGAACTCGTCAGCGACGGCGTGGGCGACGCCACCCTGCGCGACGCCGAGAACGAGTTGACTCGCGTCGTCCAGCCCGTCGAGTTCGACGACGGCGGGAAGGCGACAGAGGACGCCGACCTGGTCCGCGGCGAACTGGAGGACGCGGACGTGACGCTCCGGGAACTGAAGGAGACGCGCGACTTCGTGCGCGACGTGCGCGAGGAGGTGGACCGCCGCGTGACGGCCCACCTCGACCGGACGCTCCCGGACTGGCGCGCGGACCTCACCCGACTGGACGACGACGAGATACCCCTGCGGGACCCCGAGGAACCCGCGACGGACGAACTGACCGAGTGGGCCGAGGCGGCGGGCTACGACGAGGGGACGTGGGTCCGCGCGGAGACGGTCGGTGCCGTCGCCGCCCGCGTCCTGAACAGCGCCGAGGAGGAGGACAAACGCCGCGCCGCGCCGGCCGTCGGGCGGACGCTGGCGAACTGGGCGCGCGCGGACCACACGTCGTTCTTCCGGGAGATAGAACTCGACCGGACGTGGGACGAGACGGCCCGCGAGGAGTCGTGGCGGCGGGCGTACAACGCGCATCTGGCGCTCCACAACTGCATCCCCGGCGACGCCATCGCCGACCGACTCGGGGAGTTCGGCGGCGGCGTCCTCATGTCCGCGACGCTCGCCCCCCTCGACGTCTTCCGGGAGGTGACCGGGCTGAACGCCCTCGAAGCCGACGGGCGTCCGGTCGTCGAGCGAACGTACGGGCTCGGTTTCCCCCCGGAGAACCGCGCGTCGTTCGCCGTGGACGTGCCGAAGTTCACCTACGAGAACCGCGGGCCGCCGGGCGAGGACAACGAGACGAGACGGGCGTACGTGGACGCCTGCGCCGAGATTGCCGCCTCGCCGGGCAACGTCCTCGTCGGGATGCCGAGTTACGCAGAGGCGAAGTGGATGGCGGGCGAACTCGACGAGCGACTGTCGAAGACGGTACTGCTGGACGAGGCGTCCGACGACGGCGCGACCGAACGCCTGAAGGCCGACTTCTTCGGCGGCGGCGAGAAGGTGCTGGTGACGAGTCTGCGCGGGACGCTCACGGAGGGCGTCGACTACCGGGGCGGACAGACTCGCCGCGGCCGTCGTCTGCGGCGTCCCCATCATCAACACGTCGAGTCCGCGGACGCGGGCGCTGAAGACGGCGTACGACCGCGAGTTCGGGGACGTTCCCGCGAGCGACGCGAGCGGGAGCCCGCGGGACGCATCAGCGACACGCGACGGGTTCGAGGCGGCGCTCACGGTGCCGGCGGTCAGGAAGGCCAGACAGGCCATCGGCCGGGTCATCCGCGGCCCCGAGGAGGTGGGCATCCGCGCGTTCGTGGATGCACGCTACGCTCGGGACTCGTGGAACGGCGTCCGCGAGTACTTCCCGGAGGCCGAGCGCGAGGAGTTCTCGCCGGTCAGTCCGGACATGCTTCGGTTCGGCGTCGACCGGTTCTGGTCGTCGGTCGAGTAGCCGCGGGTCGAGTCGCCGCCGAGTGGCCGTTCGCCGGGTCGCCGTTCGTCGACCGGCCGTCCGCCGCGGACGCCGCCGCCCGCCTAGCCGTCGTACGCGTCGCGACAGTCGTCAGAACAGAAGTGGCGATGCCGGACAGAACCGTCTTCGATCCACGTGACGACGCGGTGCGTCGCCGACTGCACTATCGGGTCGCCGCAGGTCGCACAGGTCGGCGCGTCGGACTCGTCGACGTCCGCCCCGAGGTCAGAGGTCGGGTCTACCATCTCTCCACGGGGAGAGTGACCGGACGCACTTGACTCCGACTCAGGTGGCGGAACTTGCCTCACGGGTCGCGGGTCGCCGGGTGGCGGACCGTCAGTTCCGTCTCCGACGCGGGCGTCTCGACGGTTCGCACCCGCCCGTCGGGCCAGCGAACGGTGACCTCGCGGGGCGTCGCCAACGGGGCGGTGTCGCCGCCGAGGCCGAAGTGCGCCACCGGTTCTATCTGGCAGAGGTAGCCGGACCCGCCGCAGACGAGTCGCGTCTGCGCGCCGCGGTCGGTCCGGAGCGTCACGACGGCGTTGCGGGCGGGCGCGCCGTACTCCGTCACGGGGCGGACCCGGAGCACTCGTTCTCCGTGGGGGCGGCGTACAGCGACAGCGGTTGCGACCCGAGTTCGCCGTGGACGACGAGGAGTTCGAGCGTTCCGTCGCCGTCCACGTCGCAGACCGTCGCGCCGGTGCCGAGTCCGCGGGGTTCCCGCGCCGCGCCGGGGTCACCGACCGTCCACTCGCCGTCGCGGTGGCGGAGCAGTCGGTTCGGCGCGCCCATCGCGTTGGCGAACAGTTCGCAGGTGCCGTCGTTGTCGAAGTCGGCGGCGAGGACCGTCCGAGTCCGGGTCGGTTCCCTCCACGCCGCCGGGGCGACGTCGACGAACCCGTCGCCGCGTCGTTCGTAGATGCGGTTGGGCTCCTCCCAGTTGCCGACCGCGAGGTCGAACCGCCCGTCGCCGTCGGGGTCCACGAGGGCGACGCCGCGGGCGTGTTCCGAGGGGGCGTCGAGGCCGAACTCGGCCGCCACGTCGGTGAAGTGCCCGCGTTCGTTGCGGAGCAGGTAGTTCGGGCCGCGTTCGTTGCCGACGAACACGTCCGTCCGGTCGGTGACGATGGGGCCGACGACGAGCGACCGGCCGCCGGTGAGGAAGTCGACGCCCACCTCCTCGGCCATGTCGGTCACCTCGTCGTCGTCGCCCAGTTCGTAGAAGCGCATCGGCGCGCCGTAACACGCCAGGAGTAGCCCGTACCGTCCGGTCCCGAGACGGTCCACGGCGGCGACGGACCGGCCCGCGCGGACGTTCTCGCGCCCGGCGTTGACGGGGAGGGTGAACACGTCTCGCCACCCTCTCGCCGTCCAGTCGAACAGGCGGTCCGTCTCCGTGGCGATGCCGCCGTAGGCGTCGCTGTTGTGGACGTACAGTTCCTCCGTGCCGTCGGCGTCCACGTCCGCGGCGACGACGCCGAACGCGTGACCGTGCGGGTCCGCGAGTGCCTCGGGCGCACGTCGGCGACACTCCCCGTCCCGTCGGGCGCGAGGAGGCGGTTGTCGGTGCCGTAACCGCCGACGAAGACGCGCGGCCCGTCCGGGCCGACGAAGACCGCCGCTCCGTACCCTTTGAGCGGTCGCCTGTCGGGGAGACGGCCGGAGCGGTCTTCGAACATCACCCCCCATCGGCGGTGGACGCCGAAAAACGTCAGGGTCTGCGTCAGACCGGGCGAGTGCGGCCAGTCGACGCGAACACCTCCGAAATATGGACTTTCTATATTGTGGACTAAATATCGGCCGTGGTGTCTATTGAGCTGACTTAGCAGGGGTTATGTAGGCCGGCGGCGCCACGTGTAACTGAGGACGCATATGTCCGACTCACCCGCCAGTTCACAGGGGCCGTCCGAACCGTGGGCAACGACCGACGCCGCCGCGAGCACGTTCCGCGAAATCGACGGTCGAGACTACGAACTCCACAGCGTCGTCGTCCAGTACGACGGCGAACCGGACCGGTGTACGGTCTATCCGCGTCGCGACCGCTGTCTCGACCGGATGGCGGCGTGGTTGTCCGCCGACCTCGACGCGTTCGTCGGCCTCGAAGAGATGCGCTAGAAGGCGTCAGACAGCGTCCGCTGGACCGCCTCCTCGCCGACGGCGGCCGCCAGCGCCTCGAACCCCTGTCGTTCGGCGCGGTCGCGCGCGTTCGCGACGAGGCGCGAGACGATGAACTCCGGCGTGGACTTGCCGACGGTACCGAAGCGCGGTTGGTAGTCCACGCGAAGCGCCAACTCCTCGGTCAGTCCCTCCGCGAAGATGCCGTCGATGCGCGCCTCGTCCGGGAGCGGACTCAGGTCGTCGGCGAGGTGCGTCACGTAGACGCCGAGAGCCTCCTGGTCGACCGTCAACGACACCAGCCCGTTGAGCAGGTCGGCCGCCCGGCCGGGTTCGGTGATGGCCTCGAACTCGTCGACGAGCATCAGCGTCCGCCCGCCCGAGGCGAGGGGCGGGACGATGGACTTCAGCGTCGACTCGAGGCGCCCGCGTTGAAACTGGCGTGCCGTCGGTGGAAGACGATGGTGTCGAAGTCGCCGACCTCTGCGGCCTCGGCGGGGACGGGCAGGCCCATCGAGGCGAGGAGGACGACCTGACAGAGCGTCTCCAACAGCGTCGTCTTCCCGCCGGAGTTCGCCCCCGTGAGCACCGCAACCCGGTCCCCCGACGGGGGCGCGGCGTCGCCGCCGCCGAGTCCGTGCGTGCCGACGGCGTAGGAGACGGGGTCGACGTCGCCCGACAGCGTGAGGTTCCGCGCGCCGACGACGGCGACGCCGTCGGCGACGAGTGCGGGGCGCGTGAGGTCGTACTCCGCCGCGAACCGCCCGAGCGACAACTCGAAGGCGATGTCGGAGACGGCGGTGAGCGCGGCGTCCACGTCCTCGCGGGCGGCCTCCACGTCGCCCCGCAGGTCGGCCGCGACGCGTTCCTCGCGCGCCTCGACGTCGGCTTCGAGTTCCTCCACCAGCGTCCGGAGCGTCGTCGAGGCGAAGTCCGCCTCGTCGTAGGCGTCGGCGGCCGTCGCGGCTTCGATGCGCCCGCGCCGGAGGTCCGACTCCTCGGCGACGTACTCGACGAACGCCGACTGGAACTCCTCCAGACTGCGGACGCCGCGCGACCGGACCGATTCGAGGACGTCCAGCGCGCCGTTCTCCAGTCCGCGGACGGTGTCGAGTCTGTCCCGGAGTCGGTCCAGTTCCTCGTCGGCGCCGGCGGCGACGGAGCCGTCGGGTTCGACGTAGCCGAGTGCGCCCGCGGCGTCGCGGAGTGCGTCGTCGTCCACGCCGTCGAGGGCGGCGAACGTCGTCCCGCGCAGTCCCGCCTCGCGGAGCGAGAGGGCCGCCTCGACGGCCGCACGGTCGGTCCCGCCCGCCTCGTCGTAGCGCTCGAACGCGTCGAGGACGGCCGTCCGCGACGCCTCGTCGAGGGCCGCCCACGCCTCGCGGGCGGCCTCCACGTCGTCCAGTCGTTCCTCGCGCTCTTCGACCCGTTCCAGCGGCGTGAGCACGCGAATCCGGTCGGCGGCGTGGTCGGTGACGGCGTACTCGCTGGCGAGGGTCAACAGGTCGTCGTACACGTCGTGGACGTCGCGCGTGCCGAGGGCGTCCATCCCGGCCGCGCCGTTCGCCCGCCGGAGGATTCGAACCGCCCGCCCGCGGGGGAGACCCGCGTCGGCGAGCGTCCTGATGTCGGCACCCTCGATGGCCTCGACGGCCCGTTCGACGCCGAGCGTCTCGCGGAGTCGTTCGCTCGTCTTCGGACCGACCCCCCAGTAGTCCTGCAGTCGCATACGGGCACGTGGTCAGGGGCCCCCTTGTAGGTTCCTCGTTCGCGCCGTCGGCGCTTCGGGTCGGAACTCACCGCGCCGTCGCCGTCCGGTCGGCGAGCGACGACCTCGGCGTCGCCCGTCCGACTACCGGGTCGTGAGGCGTCGGTCGTCGCCGGTCACGGCCCCAGCGTCCGCTGATTCTCCGTCCCCGCCGTCGGCGGCGGAGTCGGCGTCCGACGACGTGTCGTTCGACGCGTCGGCGTCCGCGGCGGCCGACGAGAGGACGTCGGTGAGCAGTCTGACGGCGGCCGCGTGGTCGCCGCGCGAGGCGCGGAGCGCAATCGAGGTGGTTCCGAGTTCCCGGTACTCCGCGAACGCGCTCTCGTCGACGACGCCCCGTTCGACGAAGTCCTCCGCGACGCACGTCAGGAGGGCGTGGAGATGGACCAGTTCGTTCTTCTTCATCGTCGCAAAGTAGGGGTTCAGGCCGGGTAAAGGCCGCGCCCGTGGAAATCGGCGTCGCGACCACACCGCCCGGAAATGCAGTCGAACGAGGCGGCCCCCGACGGCTGAGAGATGGGGAAAGCCGTATATGTTTCGCACTAAGATAGACTACAAAGAACGAGGCCTCCGGTTTGGGAGGCGTCGCGACCATCATGGAGCACACCCCGACGAATCAGGCCGGCGGCCAACTCGACGCGGACGTGTACGAACACCTCGAACGGACCTCCGAGGCGGTGTTCGCACTCGACACCGAGTTTCGGTTCACCTATCTCAACGGCAAGGCGTCGGCGTTGCTGGACAGAGACCCGGACGAACTCATCGGGGAGTTGGTGTGGGACGAGTTCCCGGCCGCGCTGAGTTCGACGTTCCAGCGAGAGTACGAACGCGCGTTCGAGGAGGACGAACACGTGCGATTCACGGAGTACTACGGTCCACTCGGCCGGTGGTTCGAGGTGGACGCCTACCCCGCGGAGACGAGCCTCACGGTCTACTTCCGGGACGTGACGGACCGCCGGAACCGGGAGGAGCGTCTCGAACGCCAGCGGGACCGACTCGACATCCTGGAGACGTTCACGCAGGTCATAAGCGAGGTGAGTAGCGCCAGCGAGGACGCCATCTCGCGGGCACACATCGAGCAGTTGGTGTGTAGTCGGCTGGTCGAGACGACGCCGCTGAACTTCGCGTGGATCGGTCGCGTCGACGGCGACGACATCGAACCGTCGGCGTGGGCGGGCGCGGAACACGGCTACCTCGACGAGGGGTCGTTCTCCATCGACCCGGAGAAAGAGACCGGACGCGGCCCCGCCGGGCGCGCCGTGTCGGAGCGGGAAGTGCAGATTACGGCCGACATCGAACAGTGCGACGCGTGGGAACCGTGGCGCGAGGCGGCACTCAAACGCGGGTACCGGGCGTGCGCGTGCGTCCCGTTGGAGTATCGCGGGTCGAACTACGGCGTCCTCTGTCTGTACTCCGACAGCGTCGGCGCCTTCGGCACCGAAGACGGTCCGACGAACTCGCTGCAACAACTCGGCGACGCTATCACGCACGCCATCGACACCGTCGAGCGTCGGCAGGAGGAACGCGAACTGAAGCGGCGGCGCGAGGAGTTCAGCACCTTCGTGGACGACGTCGAGGAGTACGCCATCTTCCGACTCGACCCGGACGGTCACGTCGCCAGTTGGAACCGCGGTGCCGAGGACATCAAGGGCTACTCGGAGTCCGAGGTGCTCGGCAGACACTTCTCCATCTTCTACACCGAGGAGGACGCCGAGGACGGCCACCCCGAGGAGATGCTGGCGGAGGCGCGGCGGACCGGGCAGGCCAAAGACGAGGCGTGGCGCGTCCGCAAGGACGGGGAGCGATTCTGGGCGTCGGTCACCGTCTCGGCCCTGACCGACGAGGACGGGACGTGTCGAGGGTTCGTGAAGGTCGTTCGCGACATGACCGACCGCCGGCGCCGCGAACGCCGCCTCGAAGCCGTCTTCAACCGGACGTTCCAGTTCATGGGGTTGATGGAACCGGACGGAACCGTGCTGAAGGTGAACGACGCCGCCACGGAGTTCGCGGGCGCGGACCGGTCGGAACTGGTCGGCAAGCGGTTCTGGGAGGCCCCGTGGTGGGACGCGAACGCGGAGACGGTCGACGGCCTGAAGGACGCCATCAGGTGGGCCTCCGCGGGCGACTTCGTGCGCTACGAGGCGTCCGGGACGGACCCCAAGACGGGCGAGGAACTCGTCGTCGACTTCTCCATCACGCCGGTGCGAGACGAACGCGGGGAAGTCGTCCTCCTCGTCCCCGAGGGCCGGGACGTCACCGACCGAAAACAGCACGAACGGGACCTCCGCCGCGAACGCGAGCGACTGGAGTTCATGAACCGCATCCTGCGCCACAACCTCCTCAACGGGCTGAACGTCGTCAGCGCCCGCGCGGAGATTCTCGAAGACTTCGTCGAGGGACCCGGACGGGACCACCTCGTGACGGTGCGCAACCGCGTCGAGGAGATGGTCGACTTGGTGGAGACGATGCGGACGTCACGAAGGCCATCGTCGACAGCGAGTCGCACGAACTGGTGCCGAAACCCCTCGGGAAGACGCTCGTCCGCGAACTCGAACGCCTCGACGACGACTACGCGGACGTGGTCGTCTCGACGGACGGAGCGATACCCGACGTGGAGGTGATGGCGGACGACCTGCTGTCGCAGGTGTTCGAGAACGTCCTCTCGAACGCCGTCCAGCACAACGACAAGGCCGTCCCGCGCGTCACCGTCGGCGTCGAACGACGAGACGACGACACGGTGTCCGTCCGCATCGCCGACAACGGGCCGGGCATCCCCGACGAGGAGAAACGCCGCATCGTCGAGAAGGGCATCGAGGGCCTCTCGACGCCGGGGAGCGGGTTCGGCCTCTACCTCGTGAAGGAACTCGTCGACAGTTACGGCGGCCGCGTGGACGTGACCGACAACGACCCGGAGGGTGCCATCTTCACCATCACGTTTCAGACCGCCTGACGGTGCGTTCGGCGAAGATTTTAACGTTCGTTAATTTTTCCGTGGTGTTAAATTCGACACCCCAAGGGCCAGATATATATCTGTGGGGGCAGTCTGAAACGCTATCAACATGTCCACAGAACGTTCGCTGGGCGACGACGGCGAGAATCGCTCAGCGAAGCCGGTCGTTCTCGTCGTCGACGACGACGAGGACCTGGCGGACACCTGCGAATACTGGCTCCGCGACGACTACGAGGTCCGCGTCGCGTACGGCGGCGAGGACGCCCTGTCGCAGGCGGACGAGACGGTAGACGTCGTCCTCCTGGACCGTCGGATGCCCAACCTGTCGGGCGACGACGTCCTCGAACGCCTCCGAGAGCGAGGGCTCGACTGCCACGTCGCGATGATGACGGCCGTCGAACCGGACACCGAAATCGTCGACATGCCGTTCGACGACTACCTCGTGAAGCCGGTGACGAAGACGGACGTCCGCGAGGCCGTCGAGGAACTGGTCGTGCGGTCGGAGTTCGACGAGGAGGTCCGGGAGTTCTTCGCGCTCGAATCGACCGAGGCGGCCCTGGAGACGCGCGACGTGGAGGACCTCCGCGACCCGGAGGCGTTGAACGAACTCCGCCAACAGGTGGAGACGGTTCGACGGGGGCAGGAGGACGAAATCGAGCGTCGCCAGCGCCAACTCGACCGCCTGCACCACATCAACGACCTGCTCAGAGAGGTCGACAGGGCGCTCGTGGACGCCACGACGCGCGAGGAGATAGAGGAGACGGTGTGCGAAGCGCTCGCGTCGTTCGACTCCTACCTCGGCGCGTGGGTCGCACGCTACAGCGACACGGTCGACACGGTCAGTTGCCGGACCGCCGCGGGCATCACGCTGCCCCGCCTCGACGGACAGACGGACGCCGTCACGCCTCTCGTTCGTTCGGCCCTGCAGGACCTCGACGCGGTACTCGTCGAACGCGTGGACGCCGACCACTTCCGGGCGGTGTTCGAGTCCGACGAGGGGTCCGCGACGGACCTGTCGCCGGAGCGCCTCTCCGCCATCGTCGTCCCCATCGCCTACCGCGACACCGCGTACGGCGCGCTCGTCGTCTACACCGACGGCGAGGAGTCGTTCGACGACGACGACAGAGCGGTGTTCGACGAACTCGGCGCGACCATCGGTCACGGTATCAACGCCGCCGAGTCCAAGCGCCTCCTCTACAGCGACACGGCGGTGGAACTGGAGTTCACGCACGGTGACCACGGCGACCTGTTCGTGGACCTCTCGGCGGCCGTCGGCGCGCGCGTCTCGTTGCAGGGGTTCTCCCCCGCCGCCGACGGCGGCATCTCCTGTTACGTCAGCGTCGAGGGAGCCGCCGCCGACACCGTCCTCGAGTACCTCACCACGCACGACGATGTCGAACACGCGCGGACCATCACCGACACGCCCGAGAAGTCGCTGTTCGAGTTTCGCGTCGCGGACTCGACGGTGCTGGTCCCCCTCGTCGAGTTCGGCGCGAGCGTCGAAACCCTGACGGCCGCCGACGGGGACGGGTCGCTCGTCGTCACCGTCTCGCCGGAGGCGGACCTGCGCGTCCTGAGCGACACCCTCCAGTCGGCGTTCCCCGCGATGGAAGTCGTCGCCAAGCGCGAAGTCGAGCGCTCGGTCCAGTCGACGGAGACGTTCAAGCGCGAACTGGAGGACAAACTCACGAACAGACAGCGGGACGTGTTGGAGACGGCGTTCGTCTCGGGCTACTTCGACTGGCCGCGCGGGAGCACGGCCGAGGAGGTGGCCGAGTCGCTCGGTATCTCCGCGCCGACGTTTCACGAACACTTGCGCGCGGGCGAGCAGAAACTGATGGCGACGTTCTTCGAGGAGACGGCCGAATCGTCCGCGGACGAACGGCGGCAGATAGCGGACTCGGCGAACCGCGACTGAGGAGTCGGGCGTCGCGGAGGCGAGAGCGCGCGGTCACGACGGGTCGACGCGACGCTCGTGGGTCCTTCGGACGAGACGGTATCAGAACGAGCGACTGCTCCCGACGCGGCACGTCGCCGTCGAGTCAGTGCTGTGGGGGTTCGGAGGCGGACGCGAGGTCCGAGACGGCGTCGAGGAGTTCGTCTCGGGAGATGGGTTTCGTGAGGTGCGCGTCGAAGCCGAGTTCGGCCACCTCCGGGCCGAACTCCTCGACGCTGGTCGCCGTGAGGAGGGCCACTTGCGCGTTCGCCTCCGCCTCGCGGAGTCGTTCGAGGACGCGTTCCCCGGAGAGGCCCGGCATGCGCCGGTCGAGGAGGACCACGTCGACGGACGGACCGAACGCGCTGACCGCCTCGTGGCCGTCGTAGGCGGTCCGCACGCGGTAGTCGTCGGACAGCCACACGGCCATGCTGTCCGTCAGGGCGGCCTCGTCGTCTGCGACGAGGACGGTGGGGCGTTTCGTCGGCACGTCAGCTGATGTGAGGGTCATGGGTACGATGAATCCACCGGAGTTCGGCACCGTCGCTCGGGGTCGCCCGTGTATCTATCGAGCGGTGGGGCGAGCGGTCGCCGGACGATACGGGGGCGGATTCGGTCACGCGTCGTTCATTCGTTGGCTGGTCTCGTCACCGCACTTGACGCACTCCGTCACGCGGTACGGCTCCCGCGAGAACTCCTGATTGGTTTGCTTCGAACTCTCCGTCTTCAGTTCGATGGAGACGTCGTGCGCGGTTCGGACGCCACAGTTGTCACAGTACTCCGTCAGCTCGGTAAGTCCCGGTTCACTCTTCGACATTGTGATTCGCCACCTACGGATAGCGGCCACGCGGGCATAGACAGTCGGCCTAAGCCGTTAGGGAGCGCCCGAACCGGCACGAAAAATAGCCCGTCTCACTCGGACGTCGCGACTTCGGCCTGCGGTGCCTCCTCTTCTCGCTCGTACTTGTCGCGGAACTCCTGGATGAGCGTCCCCATCTTCGCGTACCAGTCGTTGAGCATCCGCTGCATGTCGTCTGCGACTTCGTCCGGGTCTGTCGGTCGGTAGACGTGGTAGTACCCACCCTGGTCGTAGTTGACCTGCTCCTTCTGGACGAACCCCGTCTGCAGGAGTCGCTGGATAGCCCGATAGGCCGTCGAACGTTCGCGCTCGACGCTGTCGGCTACCTCGTCCACGGTCAGCGGTTCGGCTGACTCGACGAGCGTTCGGAACACTTCCTTGTCCAGTTGTTTGAGGCCGTGAAGACACTCCAAGAGCCCCTCGCACTCCATGTCGGCCTGGAGATATTCGGCCATCGAATCGGGCATACTCGTCGTTTCTTGGGAGTCCGCGGTAAAAAGGGTTTGTTTGAACGGTACAACACTGACCCAACCGCGTCCGACGGTGCGAACGCCGTTCGACGGGTCCGTCCGAGGCGCCGCCCGGCCAGTCGCGCGGGTCAGTCGGCCGACGTCGCCGCGGCGTCGTCGGAGACCCGAGCGCGGTCCGGAGATACCCCTGCGCGTACGCCCCGAGGAACATCCCACCGATAGCCCAGAGGATGGGGACGTTACCGACGCCGAGGCTGGCGTAGGCCGCGCCCGGGCAGATGCCCGAGAGTCCCCAGCCGACGCCGAAGACGGCGCCGCCGAAGAGGACGTTCCGGTCGAACGACTTCTCGCGGCGTTCGTACGGCCGGCCGGTGAGCGGTGCGCCGCGCTTCAGTCTGACGCCGACGGTGAAGACGACGGCGGTGACGGCGGCGGCGCCGCCCATCACGAACAGGAGGCCGAAGTCCTCGAACTGCAGGAAGTTCAGGACGACTTCGGGCCGCGCCATCCGACTCAGGCCGAGGCCGAACCCGAACACCAGCCCGCCGACGAAGATGACGGGGAGGAACAGGGGGTGAGCGTCGTCCTGCGCCGGACGGACGCCGTTCTCGGCGCTCACGGCGACACCCCCAGCGCGGCGACGAGTTGCGCCGTCCCGATGGCGAGGAGCATGAACGTGGCGACGTTGGCGATGGAGGTGTTCGACCCCGACCCGATGCCGCAGACGCCGTGGCCGGAGGTGCAACCCTTGCCGAGGCGCGTCCCCGCGCCGACCAGCGTCCCGCCGACGAGGAGCCGCCACGGTTGGACCTCGGTCGTCCACCCGCCGGGACCGAGCGTCAGGGCGTAGACGGCCGCGCCGAGGACGATGCCGACGGTGAAGACGACGCGCCAGTCGCGCGAGCGAACGTACTTCCCCTTGTTGAACCGCGGGACGTTCGAGACGTACGACAGCGTCGATTCGAGGAACGTGCTCGCGCCGGCGATGATGCCCGTCGAGAGGTAGATGACGGAGGCGCCGAGGCCGATGAGGACGCCGCCGAGGGCGTAGTGAACCCAGCCGTTCGGGAACAGGTCGGCGAAGCGACGGACAAGAGGTCGGCGACGCCGGCGAGCGGAACGGCGGCCACGGCGGCGAGTGAGAGATCGAACATCGTCGCTCAGTCGGCCGTCCCCGCGGCGCAGTTGTTCGGGCCGAGTTCCAACTCGAACGCCTCGTCGTCGTCCACGTCGGTCCGGCCGAGGTTCGTCTCGATTATCTCCTCGTAGTTCGCCGGCCGCGGCGGCATGTCCGAGAGGACGTACTCGACGAACGCCTCGCGGTCGTACCGGAGCGCGTCCATGCGCGCGGTCAGTTCTCCGAGGGGAGCCGTGTACGTGCCGTCTTCGTGCGTGGCCGCCCCGCCCGACGTGTGGGCCGGAGCGATGCGCGTGTCGTCGGGGAGGGGGAGAATCCGCTCCTGGAGCGTCTCGTACAGCGTCCGCGCCGCGTCGCGAGCGCCCGCCTCGCCCTCCTCCAGGTCGGGTCGAGCCACGCTGTCGGTGAACAGGCCGTCGCCGGTCAGGAGCACGTCGCCGACGCGGACGGAGGTCATCCCGGAGGTGTGCCCGGGGGTCGCCATCGCTTCGAGCGTCGCGTCGCCGACGGTGAGTTCGTCGCCGTCCTCGACGAGGCGTCCGCGTCGTAGGCGACGCCGCGGGCCGCCGCGGCGGCCGAGAGGACCGTCTTCGCACCCGTCGCCGCCGCGAGTTCGCGCAGTCCGCTGACGTGGTCGGCGTGGACGTGCGTGTCGACGACGTACTCGATGCTCGCGCCGTACTCGCGGGCGTCGGCGACGTAGCGGTCGGTGAACGCGCGGAGAGGGTCGACGACGGCCGCCTCGTCGCCCGAGACGACGAGGTAGGCGAGACACCCGCTGGACGGTCGGTGGTACTGGCCGACGGTCCCGTCGAAGTCGGTGTCGAGTTCGGCGTACTCGTAGAGGCCGGCCCAGCCCTCCATCCCGTCTTCGAGGACGACGGCGTCGTAGCCCGCCTGCCGGAGTTTCCCGGCGACGAACTCGCTGGTGTGGGCGACGGCGCAGAGGACGACGAACTCCTCGTCATCGGGCAGGCCGGCGACGAGTTCGTCGGTCAGTTCGGCGTCCAGATACTCGGTGTACGGGCGGTTGACGTGCGTCGCGGTGGGGGCGTCGATGCGCCACTCCTCGTGCTTCTCCGGCGGGCGGGTGTCGAGAAGGACGAGTTCCTCGCCGCCGTCGAGTCGCGACTTCAGCGACTCCGCCGAGATAGCCGGCACCTCGACGTCCAAATCGGGGAGGTCTGGCAGACTCATGTAGGTACCCCGACTACTGGACACGCGCCCTTAAGGATTTCCAAGGTTGTGTGCAGAGAGCGAAATACTGCGTCTGTTCGCCGTCTCGCGTAGCGTCACGCATCGGTCCGTGAGCCGACCTCCGCGGCTCTCGTATCAACAAGCTGTCTGGTTTCGCGACTCTCCGGAGCGAGGGGTATTGTTCGGAGCGGACAACTACTCGCCGGGCGGTCAGACGTTCCAACCGTCGCCGAACGACTCGAACCGCGCCAGGTCGTGCCCGTAGAGGACGTCGCCGCCGGTGCGGCGTTCGAGTTCCTTCACCGTCTGCAGACTGTCGAACCAGTCCCGCTCGGACCACAGCAGACCCGGTCCCAGTGGCACCTCGTCGGCGTAGTTCGCGTCCACGTAACACTCGTCGCCCGCGACGAGTACCGTCTCCCCGGGCAGGTCGATTCGCGCGCCCATCACGCCGGGCGTGTGCCCCGGCAGGTGGTGCAACTCGAAGTCCTCCGCGACGGTGTGGCGGTGCCCGTGGACGACGTTCCAGTTCAGGTCGCGGTCGAAGTCCGAGGCGAGGTAGGCGATAGAGCCTTCGGTCGTCTTCGCCGAGTAGTAGGCGAACTTCAGTTCCTCCTCGTGGACGTATATCGGCACGTCCGTCCCGGCGAACGCGCGGAGGCCCCCGGCGTGGTCGAGGTGGAGGTGGCTCGTCACGACGGCGTCGATGTCCGACAGGTCGTAGCCGACGCGGTTCAGGTCCGCTTCGAGTTCGTGCTCCGCGGCGTCGACGTGCGAGAACGCCTCGTACAGCGGTTCGGGCCAGTAGCCGTCGCCCGCCTCGGGGTGCGACCCCGTGTCCCAGAGGAACGTCCCCTCGGGGTGGTCTATCACCGCGTTCCAGACGACGAACTCCCCCATCTCGTGGTCGGGGTTCGGGTTCGACGCGCTTCCCATCGTGTAGCCGTCCACGACGTAGCCCATGTCCGCGTGCACGCGACCTCTGTCCACTAGTCTGACTGACGCATCGACCATACTGGCCGGTAGGCCGGAGCGGGGATAACTATTCGTCCGAACGGCGGCGCGGGGAGGGCTCAGATGACGTTCTGGAGGATGCCGCCGTCCACGGCGAGTGCCTGCCCGGTGACGTTCCGGTTCGTCGCGTAGAAGACGGCGAGGCGGCCCATGTCCTCGGGCGACTGGTCGCGGCCGAGGGGGATGGCGCGCTTGACCGTCTCCTCGTAGTCCTCGCCCATCTGGGGCGTCAGCACCTTGCTCCACATCGGCGTGTCCACGATGCCGGGGCAGATGGCGTTGACCGTCACGTCGTCGCCGGCGAGTTCGAGCGACAGCGACTTGGTGAGTCCGAGGACGGCGTGCTTCGACGCGCAGTAGTGGGCCAGTCCCGCCGCGCCGATGGTCCCGGCGATGGAGGCGGTGTTGATTATCGACCCCTTCGACTCCTTGAGGTGCGGAATCGCCGCCCGCGACGGCAGGAACACGCCCTTGACGTTCACGTCCATCACCGAGTCCCACTCCGCCTCGTCCATCTCGTCGACCGTGTCGAAGGTGATGATGCCCGCGTTGTTGCAGAGGACGTCCAGTCGGCCGAACTCCGAGATGGTCTCCTCGACCATCGCCTCGACCTGGTCGGCGTGCGTCACGTCACACTCGACGATGTGCGCCCGCCGGCCGTGTTCTTCGACCCGGCCGGCCACCTCCTCGGCCCGCGTCGCGCCGCCGACCTCCGTCGACGACTGCTGGTTGTACTCCGTGTCGAGGACGTCCACGTCCGCGACGACGACGTCGCTGCCCGCCTTCGCCAGTTCCACCGCGATTCCCTCGCCGATCTGTCCGCCCGCCCCGGTCACTATCGATACCGCGTCTTCCAGCGAGTGTTCGGTAGACATACCGACCCGAAGTACGCCCCATGGTACCAAATAACATTTCTCAGCGGCTTCGGAACAGTCCACGCCGCTGACGGGTCGACGCCGTCAGTGCGGCGGTCGGCCCGGCGCGCGGTGCGGCCGGGGCGAGTCGCGGTGCAGACGGCGCAGGGGACGCCGGTTCCGGGACGCTTTCCACCCGGCGTGCCGAACCGCCGCGCGTGTCGTCCCCGTCGTTCTCGCTGGACGCCCTCCGGGGCTTCCCGCGACCGGTGTACGCCGTCGCCGCCGGCCAACTCGTCAACCTGTTCGGCTCGGGGCTGGTCTACCCGTTCGCGACGGTCCACTTCCACCTCGCCGTCGGCATCTCGCTGTCCGTCGTCGGGTTCGGCCTCCTCGCGAACAACGTCGCCACCGCCGTCGGCACGGCGGTCGGCGGCTACCTCGCCGACCGGCGCGGCCGAAAGCCCGTGATGGTCGCCAGCATGCTCCTCTCGTCGGTGACGCTCGCCGCCTACGCCCTCGTCGAGAGCGGACCGGCGTTCGTCGCCGTCGCCGCGGCCGCGGGCCTCACGCTCGGCCTCTACACGCCCGCGAGTCACGCCACCATCGCCGACCTGACCGAGGGCGGCGACAGGGACCGGGCGTTCGCCCTCCTGAAGGTCGGCAACAACGCCGGCTTCGGCGCGGGGTTCGTCGTCGGCGGCGTCCTCTACGAGGTGGCCGCGTTGTCCGTGTTCGTCCTCGACGGTCTCACCTGCGCCGTCGTCGCCGGCGTCCTCTGGTACGCCCTGCCGCGACTCCACGAGGGCGACACGGCGCCGCCCTCCGCGACGCCGTCGGCGACTGGGGGCGGGCGCTCTCGGAGCGTCGCGTCCTGACGCTCGCCGTCCTCAACGTCGCTTCGCCGTGCTGTACGCGCAGATGCAGA
This sequence comes from Halogeometricum sp. CBA1124, assembly GCF_009741955.1. Classification (NCBI taxonomy): domain Archaea; kingdom Methanobacteriati; phylum Methanobacteriota; class Halobacteria; order Halobacteriales; family Haloferacaceae; genus Halogeometricum; species Halogeometricum sp. CBA1124. Next base: position 44,126 of record NZ_WPCD01000009.1, read on the forward strand.
CGACGGTGCCCGTCGTCGCCGAGGAGACGCTGGGACTCACGAGTTCCCAACTGGGGACGCTGTACGTCCTCAATCCGCTGGTCATCGTCACGCTCCAACTCCCCCTCGTCGCCGCCGTCGCCTCGTGGCGGCGGACCCGCGGACTGGTCGTCTCCGCGTCGCTGTGGGCCGCGAGCATGCTCGCCGTCGCCGCCGTCTCCTCCGTGTCCGCGACGCTCGGCGTCGGCCTCGTCGGCGCGTTCCTCGTCCTCCGAACGCTCGGCGAGATTCTGCACGCGCCGCTGATAACGTCGCTGGCGTCGTCGCTGGGGCGCGCGGAGGACCGCGGGTCGCAGTTGTCCCTCTTGGAAGTCGCGAAGCGACTCGGGTTCGGCCTCGGTTCCGTCGTCGGCGGCGCGTTCTTCGACGCCGGGCTCTCGTCGCTGCTGTGGCCGACGCTGGCGGGCGTCTGTGCGGTGCTGGCCGTCGGCGTGTTGCTGTTGGACGCCGGGTGACGCCGACGGAGAACGGTGCGGCCGCGGACGCCGCCTCGTGACCGGACGCTACCAGAGGAGGCGGCCCAGCGCTCCCGCGACCACGAGGAGGAGGACGCCGACCGCACCCGCCCGCAGGGCGTTCACCCACCGCTGCCGTCGCTTCGGGAGGAGTTCCGCGACGCCGGCCATCGCGTTGGCGACGCCGAAGACGAGCATCGTGGCGTCGCCGCTCCCGGAGACGACTGCGAAAGACGCGTACAGACCGAAGAACGCCAGCGAACCGAAGACGAACACGCGGGCGGTCTCCCAGCCTCTCGGCTCCGCGGCGAACCGGTCGAGACGGAGTTCCATGGCGGCGAATCGGTCGACCGAGACAAAAAGGCGGGTGTCGACGTCCGTTACTTCGACTGCCGGTAGATGAGGTTGCGCTGAATCTCGTTCGCGCCCTCGTAGATGACCGGGATGCGCACGTCGCGGTAGACGCGCGAGATGGGGTACTCGTTGAGGACGGACCGGCCGCCGTGCAGTTGCATGCCGCGTTCGGCGCACATCATCGCCGTCTCGGTGGACTTGGTCTTCGTCGATGCCGCCCAGAAGCCGGCGTTCTCGCCGTTCTGGACCTTCTCCGCGGCGCGCCAGTTCAGCGACCGCGCCGCCTCGAACTCCATCCGCATGTCCGCGAGGATGTGCTGCGTCGACTGGAAGTCCGAGATGTTGCGGCCGAACGCCTCCCGGTCGTGGACGAACTCCCACGTCTCCTCGATGGCGCGCGCGGCCAGACCGATGCCGTGCCCGCCGACGACGACGCGGCCGTGGTTGAAGAAGTCCGCGAGCATGTAGAAGCCGCCGCCGGGGGTTCCGACGACGTTCTCCTCGGGAACCGTGCAGTCGTCGAAGACGATGTGGCCCTGCTTGGAGGCGCGCATCCCCATCTTCTCGGGGATGTGTTCGGCCTCGTAGCCCTCCGTGTCCGTCTCCACGATGAACATCGAGTAGTTCGAGTACCGGTCGTCGGTGTCGTCCGTCTTCGCGTAGACGGTGAGCCAGTCGGCCTCGACGGCGTTGCCGACCCAGTACTTCTCGCCGTTGAGCACCCACCCCTCGTCCGTCTTCTCCGCCGTCGTCGTCATGCCGGCCATGTCCGACCCCGTCTGGGGTTCGGAGACGGCGAGCCCCGAAATCTGCTCGTTCTCGGCGACCGGGCGGAGGTACTCCTCCTTCTGCTCCTCGGAGCCGTAGTGTTCGACTATCTCACAGCCGAACGAGGCGAGCATGAGCGTCAGGGCGATGCCCGCGTCCGCACGGTACAGTTCCTCGTTGATGGCGAGAATCTGCTGCAGGTCGTACCCCTTGCCGCCGTACTCCTCGGAGATGTCCTGAGCCACGATGCCGGCGTCCATGCCGGCCTCCAGAATCTCCCAGGGGTACTCGCCGCTCTCGAAGTACTCCTCCGCGTTCGGTCGGACGTGTTCGTCGGCGAACTCGCGTGCCGTCTGCTTGACGTCCCGCGCGTGTTCGGGGACGACGCTCTCGTCGAGAAGGTCCATACCTCGGAGTAGAATTGTAAGGTAAAATAATCCACGGAACTGTGGAAACCTTCAAACGAGTTTATCGTTTCGAGACGGTGACGGCGACGGCGCGGCCGGCGCGCGTCAGTCGTCGGCGTCGGGCGCGGCGTCCTCGGGCGTCTTCCCCTCGACCAGCGACTGGTCGTCGTACTGGTCTCTGAGCACCTTCTTGTCGAACTTGCCGGTGGCCGTCTTCGGCACCTCCTCGATGAAGACGACTTCGTCCGGGGCCCACCACTTCGGGAACTCCGCTTTCACCATCTCGACGAGTTCCGCCTTGAGGGCGTCCTCGTCCGTCCCCGCGGCGGGCACGACGAACGCGACGGGCCGTTCCTGCCAGCGTTCGTGGGGGACGCCGACGACTGTGGCCTCCGCGACGCCGTCGTTGGCCATCAGGGTGTTCTCCAGTTCGACGGAGGATATCCACTCCCCGCCGGACTTGATGACGTCCTTCGCCCGGTCGACGATCTTCACGTAGCCCTCCTCGTCGACGGTGACCACGTCGCCCGTCTTCAGCCAGTTGTCCTCGAAGTCCTCCTGGTTGGCCTCCGGTCGCTCGAAGTACTCGGTCGTCACCCACGGGCCGCGGACCCACAGTTCACCGAAGTCCTCGCCGTTCCACGGCACCTCCTCGCCGTCGTCGTCGACGACGCGCATCTCCAGTCCGGGGATGAGGAGGCCCTGTTTCGCCTGCTTGTCGTACTGCTGGTCCTTCGGGAGCGACTCCATCCCGGGCTTGAGGCGCGCGACGGTGCCGATGGGCGACATCTCCGTCATCCCCCACGCGTGGAGGACGTCCACGTCGTACTCCTCGTCGAACCGGCGGATGACCGACTGCGGGGCCGCGGACCCGCCGATGACGATGGTCTCCAGCGACGACATGTCGGCGTCGTTCTCCTCCAGGTAGTCGAGGAGTCCGAGCCAGACGGTGGGGACGCCGGCGGTGAGCGTCACGCCCTCCTCCTCGATGAGACTGGCGAGGTCCGCGGGCGTCGGCGACGGGCCGGGGTAGACGTGCTTGGCTCCCGCGGCGGTGGTGGAGAACGGCATCCCCCACGCGTTGACGTGGAACATCGGTACGACGGGCATCACCACGTCCGACGAACGGAGGTCGAGTCCCGCCTCGGGGAGCGACGCCATCGTGTGCGCCCACAGCATCTGCTGGGTGTACTCCACGCCCTTCGGCTTCCCCGTCGTCCCGGAGGTGTAGCACATCCCGGCCGGTTGGTCCTCGGAGAGGTCCGGCCAGTCGTACGCCGCGTCCTCGTCGGCGAGGAACGACTCGTAGTCGGTCACGGGGGACAGGTCGGTGTCGGGCACCTCCTCGCCCATCACGACGAACTGTTCGACCGAGGCGAACGCCTCCTCGTCGTACGCCTCGTCCAGTTTCTCCACGAGCGAGGGGTCGACGAACAGCAGTCTGTCGGCCGCGTTCTCGACGATGTACTGGACGTGGTGGTCCGGCAAGAGCGGGTTGATGGTGTGCAGTTGCGCACCCATCGACGGGACGCCGAAGTACGTCTCGAAGTGGCGGTGGTGGTTCCAGCAGAACGTCCCCACTCGGTCGCCGTCGCCGAGGCCGGCGGCCGAGAGGGCGTTCGCCAACTGGGCGACTCTGTCGCCGTATTCGGCGTAGGTGTAGCGCTGAACCCCCTCGTGCGTCCGCGAGACGACCTCTCGGTCGGGGAACATCTTCTGCGCGCGCCAGAGGAACGGTCGGAGCGTCTGGTCTGTTGCACCGGGCATACCTCGGACCCACGTGCTCCACTATAATCATCGTTCGTGAACCGACGACCCGAACAGAGGAGTTGTCCGCCGCGTCGCCGCGTCAGTTCTCCGTCTCCGGGGACCGTCTGTCGTCGGTACCGTCCGAGTCGCCCGCCGCCGCGTCGTCCGAATCGATGCCGTCGTCGTCGCCGGCGCCGTCGGATTCTCCCGCATCGGCCCGGTCTGCCCCGTCCGCGGCGTCACCGTCGTTCGTCGGTTCGGTGCTTTCGCCGTCGTCCGAATCGATGCCGTCGCTACCGTCGCTCTCGCCGCCGTCGTCCGTCTCGTCGTGTGCCGCCAGTCGTTCGCGGACCGCGTCCCGTTCGACGGTGCCCGAGACGTCCGCGGGAGTTCGTCTGCGAACGCCACGGCGCGGGGAATCTTGAACCCGGCCAGTCGCTCGCGGGCGTACGCCTCGAGGTCGGTCCGGTCGAGTTCGTCCGTCTCGGGGACGACCAGCGCGGAGACGCGTTCGCCCCACTCTGCGTCGGGGACGCCGACGACGGCCACGTCGCGCACGCCGGGGTGCGAACGGAGGACGTCCGCCACCTCGCCGGGGTCGACGTTCTCCCCGCCCGTGATGATACGGTCGTCGACGCGGTTGAGGACGTAGAGGCGGCCGCTCCGGTCCACGTAGCCGACGTCGCCCGTGTGGAGGCCGAACTCGCCGAACGCTCGGCCGTCGCCTCGGGGTCCCCGTAGTACCCCGGCGAGACGGTGGGACCGTCGACGACGAACTCCCCCGTCTCGCCCGGCGGGAGCCGTTCGCCGTCCTCGTCGACGACGGTCACGTCCGTCCAGAACAGGGGTCGCCCGACGGTGCCGACGTGGCCGAACGCCTCGTCGGGCGGCGCCGTCGCCACCTGCGAGGCCGTCTCGGTCATCCCGTAGGTGGGGTAGACGGGGATGGAGTAGTCGCGGCAGCGTTCGACGAGTTCCCGCGGGGCGGGTGCGCCGCCGAGGAGGACCGTCCGAAGCGACGACGCGAGGGTACCGCGACTGTCGAGCATCCGTCGGAGCATCGTCGGCACGAGAGAGACGCCGGTCACGTCGTACCGGTCGATGTCGTCGGCGGCCGGCCCGGCCTCGAACTCCTCGCGCAGGACGACGGTCGTTCCGTACAGCGGCATCCGGAGGACGGGGCCGATACCGCCCATGTGGTGCAACGAGAGCGTCACCAGCCAGCGGTCCCCCGGGTCGAAGCCGAGGCGGAACACGGAGGCGACGGCGTTGGCGAGGACGTTCCCCATCGTCAGTTGCACCGCCTTCGGGTCGCCCGTCGTGCCCGAGGTGAACAGCAGGAGTTGCACGTCCTCCCGCGACCACGTCGCGGGCGTCACCGGTTCGGGGAGGAACTCGTAGATGGACACCACCGCCGTCGCGTTCGCCGTCACCGTCGCGTCCACGCTGAGGACTGGCACGTCGTCGGTGGCCTCGACTGCTCTCGCCTCCGTCTCCGCGCCGCAGACGAGGACGGTCACGTCGGCCGTCTCCACCTGCCGGCCGAGTTCCCGCGCGGTGAGTCCGTCGCCCAACGGGACGAGCGTCGCGCCGAGGCGCATCGCCGCGTGAATCAGCGTGACGTACTCGACGCGGGGTTCGAGGACGACGCCGAGGTGGTCTCCCGGCGCGACGCCGAGTGCGACGAGTCGGCCCGCCGTCTCCTCGACCATCCCGTCCAACTCGGCGAACGTCCACGACTCGCCCGTGCCGGCGTGGACGAGTGCCGTCGCGTCGGGCGAAGTCCGCACCCGGTGAGAGAGCCAATCGCGCATCGTTCGCCACTCGGCGGCGAGGGTAAACTACCTTTCGTGACCGTGGCGTGACCGAGCGGTTTCGCTGACTAAGACTGCGACCGGTCAGGACCGCAGGCGGTCCTCCGCGTCCGCGACGACGTCCGCGAGGAGGTACGCAGGAATCAGTATCACCGCGAGGAACGCGACGACAGAGGCGACGGACGACAGGAGACTCATCGGGAACGAGAACGTCGAGAGGTCCGCACTCAGGGTCACTATCGAGACGAGAAACAGCGTGAGGAGGTTGTACAGTTCGGCTCGCTCCATGAGGCATGCTCGGCGGACCCCGACAAAGTGATTGTGTTCCGTCCGTTTCTGCCGGGGCGACTCAGTGCGAGACGAACTCCACGAGGACGCCGCCCGTCGACTTGGGGTGTAAGAACGCCACCTGGTGCCCCCACGCGCCGGGTCGCGGTTCGTCGTCGATGAGTTCGACGCCCGCGCCGCGCGCCGTCTCCAACGCTCCTTCGATGTCGTCGGTCTGCAGGGCGACGTGGTGGATGCCCGGCCCGTGATTCTCCAGATACCGGGATATCGCGCCGCCCTCGTGCGGTTCGAGCAGTTCGAAGTAGCCCGACTCCAGTTCGAGGAACAGCACGGTCATGCCGTCGAACTCCTCCTCGTGGGCGACCGGCGCGTCGAACAGTTCGGCGAACAGGGCGGCGAGTCCGCTGGCGTCGGCGGTGGCGACGCCGAGGTGGTGGAACTCCATCGTGCGCGAGATGGTCGGGGGAACGAATAAATCCGCAGGCCGCGCACCGCTCGGTATGCTCTCCACCACCACCGAATCGGTCCCCGGCCGCGAGACGGCCGAAGTGCTCGGCGTCGTCCGCGGGAACACGGTCCGCGCGCGGAACGTCGGCCGCGACGTCACGCAGAGCCTCCGCAACCTCGTCGGCGGCGAGTTGAACTCCTACACGGGGCTCATGACCGAGGCGCGAGACGAAGCCGCCGACCGGATGGAGGCCGAGGCCGAATCGCTGGGTGCCGACGCCGTCGTCAACGTCCGCTTCACCACCTCGAACGTCGCCCAGAGCGCGGCGGAGATTCTGGCCTACGGGACCGCCGTCCGACTCGCGGACGAGGCGGCCGGAAGCGCCGCCGACACGGCCGAACGTGACGACGACACGGCCGGTCCTGACCCCGACGCGGTCGACTGAGATGTCCGCACCGCCGGTCGAGACGGCTCGGCGTGCGGCGACGAGTCGCGTCACGCTCGGCGTCTTCGCACTCCTCCTCGCGGCGTGGGCCGGGTTCGCCGCCGGCGTCGCCCCCGGCGAACTGTTCTTCCCGCTGTTCCCGGCGTTCGCCGCGGCGTTCTTCCTCGACACCGTGGCGTACAACCAGCTCGGACTCCGCGCCCCGTGGTTGTTCTACCCGCTGGCGTTCGCCTGTCTCTACGCGGAGGCGGTGTGCGTGGGGTGGATCGTCCGCCGGGTCCGGACTCGCGGCGAGTCGACCGGCGACCGACCCGAGGACGCGTGACCCGACTCAGCCGGCGACCGACCCGAGGACGCGTGACCCGACTCAGCCCCCGACACCGCCGCCGGCGACTCGCCGCACGCCGTACTCGACGCCCGCGAGGGCGAGAGCGACCCCGACGACGAGCGGTCCGAACAGGAGCCAGTAGAGACCGATGGGGTCCGTCTCGCCGCGGACGTGCAGGAACACCCAGACGACGAACTCCGTCGCGCCGAACAGGACGAGCAGGGGGGAGAGATAGCCCGCTCGCCCGTACAGGTACAGACAGAGCGCGGTGTGCGCGAACAGCACCGCACCCGAGGCGAGGACGATGGCGGCGAACGTCGGCAGCGACGGAATCGACAACTGCGCGAACTCGTCGGTGGCGACGCGCACGACGAACCACAGGAGGAGGGCGAGCGTCGCGAAGACGGCGCCACCCACGGCGGCGAACGTCCGCGGCGACGCGTCGTCGCGGTACCGGACGGCGAGGAGGACGGCGACGACGCCCGCGAGGGCGCCGACGGCGTGCGTGAGGAGTGACGAACCGAGGACGGGGTCGGGTGTTCCGGGCATCGTTCGCACTCGTCACTCGACTGAAAAATAACGTTCGGGGGCCGTCGGGTCGGACTACTCGCCGGAGGAGCGAGCGACGGTGACTTCGACGTCCGCGCCGGGGACGCGCACGGACGCCTCTCGGGCGCCGCGCGGTCGACTGCGCGGCCGACTGCCGTCGTCACCACGCCGACGGCGGCGGCGAGGGCGACGGCGGCGA
>NZ_WPCD01000289.1:0-3139 GCF_009741955.1 Halogeometricum sp. CBA1124
GGCGCCGACGCGGCGTTCCACGTCACCGCCGGCCTCGCCGCGCTTGGGCGTCGATGGAGCTCTATCTCGTCGATGGAAGACCGATGGCCGGGGGCGTCCTCCTCGGCTTCCTCGAATATCTCGCGGAGTTGCTCTTCGGACTCCCCGTAGTACTTCGACATGATCTCCGGGCCGGAGATGGTGTGGAAGCCGGCGTCTATCTCGTTGGCGACGGCCTTCGCGATGAGCGTCTTCCCGGTGCCCGGCGGGCCGTGCAGGAGCACGCCCTTCGGCGGTTCGATGCCGAGGCGCTTGAACAGTTCCGGGTGCCGCATCGGGAGTTCGATCATCTCCCGGACCTGCTCTAGCTCGCGGTCGAGGCCGCCGATGTCCTCGTACGTCACGGAGGGGCCTTCGCCGGTGTCGCCCTCGGCCCCGCCCTGAATCTCCTCGGCGGGCTTCTGGCTGATCTGGACGTCCGTCGAGTCGGTGATGACGACCGTTCCACTCGGCTGCGTGGAGGCTATCTTGACGGGGACCGACTGGTTCGAGGAGGTCATGAAGCCGAACCCGAGGGGGAGCTGGATGCTCTGCCCTTTGGTGACGGGCTGGCCGGAGAGCTTGTCCCGGATGTAGGTGCCCACGTTGCCGCCGATGCGGAGGTTCTGCGGCAGGGCGATGGAGACGGTCTTGGCCGGCTTCACGTCCGCGCGCTCGACCTGCACGCGGTCGTCGATGCCGACGTTCGCCTGCTGGCGGAGTCGGCCGTCGATACGGATGACGCCGGTGCCGCGGTCTTCGGGGTAACCGGGCCACACGCGGGCGATGGCGGTGCCGCCGTCGCCTTCGATGCGGATGTAGTCGCCGCCTTCGAGACCGAGTTCTTCGGCGGCGTCGCGGTCGATGGCTGCGAGTCCTCGACCGGCGTCTTTCTGCTTCAGGGGTTTGACGATGAGCTTCATTTCTGGACGGTGATGGTGAGTACGCCGTTGTTCGTCGTGACCGATGCGTCCTCACCCGGAAGTTCGAATTCCGTTTCGGTAACTCTGTCGCCCGTCTCGGTGACGACGATGGCGGTCGTGCCCACGATGTCCACGTCCACCTCGTCGCCGAACGAATCGAGGTCGGCGGCGACGACCCAGCTGTCTTCGTACTCGTAGCGGCGGAGGAATCGCTCGTTACCGCCGACGAACTGTTGGGTACTCATGATGCTTCCTAACCACAGGTAATTCACTTAGGTATTTAAATCTATCGCTGGTTGACCGCTGTACGGGGGAGCGTCTAGACTATATCGGTTGAATTGCGGTTCACACCGAACGGCGGCGACCGACGCATCCCCGCCACCGTCCGCACCGCCGTGTGGGATTTATCACCGGACGACGTGAACGTGAGCTATGGACACCGTCACACACCACGGCCGCGAGACGGCGTATCGCGTCTCCCACCGCGGCGCGACGGGACCGACGCTCCTGTTCGTCCACGGGAGCGGTGGGTCCCACACAGTCTGGAAGTCGCAGTTCCGCCTCGCCGACGAGTTTCCCGTCGCCACGCTCGACTTGAGCGGGCACGGCGAGAGCGACGACGTCGACGCCGAACCGGGGTACGAGGCGCGTTCGGCCTACGTGGACGACGTCGTCGCCGTCGCCGAGGCGGTGGACGCGTCCGTGTTGGTCGGAAATTCGCTCGGCGGTGCCGTAACGCTCACGGCCGTCCTCGAACGCGAACTCGACGTGTCGGGACTCGTCCTCGCGGGCACGGGCGCGAAACTGGCCGTCCTCGACGACCTCTTGGCGTGGCTGGCCGACGACTTCCCGCGGGCCGTGGAGTTTCTCCACCAGCCGGACCGCCTGTTTCACGACCCAGAGGGCGACTTCGCGACGTTCTCCGCGGAGGCGATGTACGACGTGGGACGCGCGGTGACCGAACGCGACTTCCGCACCTGCCACGCGTTCGACGTTCGCGGCGAACTCGACGAGATAACCGTCCCGACGCTCGCCCTCGTCGGCGAACACGACCGACTCACGCCCCGGTCGTACCACGAGTACCTCTGCGAGGAGATACCCGACTGCGAACTCGGAGAGGTGGAGGACGCCGCCCACCTCGCGATGCTGGAGCGACCCGAGGCGTTCAACGGCGCGATTCGGGACTTCGTGGACCGCCGGGTCGTCGAGTAGCCGACGGGGCCGCGTCGAGAACAGCCGGCCGGACTCAGTACAGGTCGTCCAGTTCGTCGGCGACGTGGCTGTGTTCCTCGGCGGGGAACGCGCCGGACTCGACCTCCTCGCGGTAGGCCGCCATCGCGCCCCGCATCTGTTCGCGAAGGTCGCCGTACTGCTTGGCGAACGGCGGCGCGGACGGGGAGAGACCGAGCACGTCGTCCACCACCAGCACCTGCCCGTCGCAGTCCGGCCCCGCCCCGATGCCGATGGTCGGGACGGAGACGGCGTCCGTGACCTGCGCCGCGAGGTTCGCGGGGACGTGTTCGAGGACGAGACAGAACGCGCCGGCGTCCTCGTGCTTTCTCGCCAGGTCGAGGATGCGGTGGCCCTCGTCGCGCGTCGTCCCCTGCCGGGCGTAGCCCGTCTCCTTCATCCGCTGGGGGGTGAGGCCGAGGTGAGCCATCACGGGAATCCCGAGTTGGACGAGGCGTTCGGTGAGTTCGACCGTGTGGTCGCCCGACTCCAACTTGACGGCGTCCGCGTCCGCCTCCTTCAGCATGCGGCCGCAGTTCTCGATGCTCTCGGCCTCGTCCACGCCGACGGAGAGGAACGGCATGTCGGCGACGACGAGGGCCTCGTCTGCGCCGCGCGCGACGGCGGCCGTGCGCGACGCCACGTCGTCCACCGTGACCGGGAGCGTCGTGTCGTATCCGAGGTCGGTGTTGCCCATGCTGTCGCCGACGAGGAGTACGTCGATGCCCGCCTCGTCGGCCACCGCCGCGGTCGTGGCGTCGTAAGCGGTCAGCATCGTAATCGGCGTCGTCCCCGCCTTCTCGCGCACGTCGCGTACCGTGGTCATACCAATCGCTGCCCTCCCCACCGCGTTAAATCGCTCGTTGTCGGCCGTCCACGCGGCGCAGTCGTTCTCCCGTCGTGCCAGTCCTCGGTCACCCGTCCGCACGTCGAACCCCCGTGCGTCGAACTCCCGCACGTCGAACCCC
>NZ_WPCD01000016.1:0-41395 GCF_009741955.1 Halogeometricum sp. CBA1124
GAGGAGGTAGACGAGGACGAACGGCGAGACGGCGCAGACGACGGCCCAGAACCGCGCGTGGTCGCTCCCTCGGGCCGCCGCGTCGGCGAAGACGGCGTACGCGAGTGCGACGCCGCCGGCGGCGGCCGTGACGGCCGCGAGACCGAACCCGACGAACGCGAGCGGTCCGGGTTGGAGGAACATCCTCAGGGGCGCGTGAGCCGAATCTTGAAGACGGCGCCGCGGGGGTCGTTGTCCTCGACCCAGATGTCGCCGCCGTAGCTATCGAAGACGCTGTCGGCGAAGAAGAGGCTGATGCCCGTCCCGTGGTGCAGTTGGTCGTACTCCTCGCGCCCGAAGATGAGGTCGCGTTGCGACTCGGGGACGCCGGGGCCGTTGTCCGCGACGGCGAGGACGACGCGGTCGTCGCGTACCTCGACGGAGACTTCGACGACCGGGTCGTCGGCGTCGTTGTGCGCGACGGCGTTCTCCAGAACCGCCTCGACGGCGGCCGACAGCAGGTCGTCGGCGCGGACGACGACTTCGGGGAACACCTCGAAGTTGAACTCGGCCTCGGGGAACTCCTGCATCACCTCGACCAGCGTGTTGTTGAGGACGATGTCGAGGCGGACCGGGCGGTTCGACGCGTCGTGGGACCGTTCCAAGAGGTCCCGCAGGTCGCGGGCCCGTTCGGTCTTGTGGACGATTTGGAGTATCTTCTCCTGCGCTCGCTCCAGACTCTCGGCGGCCTCGTCGCTGGACGTCTCCGACTGCGCTCGCTGGACGTGGCCGTACATCACGTTGAGTTCGTTGCGCAGGTCGTGTCGGAGCAGTCGGTTCAGCACCTCCGAGGCGTTCTCGTACTGCTGCTGTTTCGTCGTGTCGACGAAGATGGCGACGGTGCCTTCGACGGTGCCGTCGACGACGATGGGCGCCGCGGAACCGCGGCCGTACACCTTCTCGCCCGACCTCGTCTCCGCGACGAACTTCCCGGACCACGTCTCGCCGCGCGAGAGGTGGTCGACGATGTCCTCGTAGATGCGGTCGTCGCCGGAGATGACCGCCGCCGACTCGCCGACGAGGTCACCGGGGTCGTAGCCCAGAAACTGCAGACCGCTGGCGTTGACGTCGCGGATGACGAAATTCGTGTCGGCGATGAGAACCGGAGCCCCGGTGCTCCGGAACGCCTCGCGGTAGACGTTCCCGCCGAGACGGTGTTCGTCGTCGGAACTCCAATCCACAGCACTACCTCGTACTCGGAGTATTTCATTCTCCGGGTTTGACCGGTCGGATCAGAGACGGGGTATCTTGCCGCGCAACTCGAAGATGTGCTGGTAGTACGCGGCGACGACGCCGCGAATCTCGCCGAAGTCCCGGTCGCGGTCGGTCCGACTCCACTCGTCGTGTAACTCGACGCCCAGAACGAACTGCCGCGCGAGTCGCTCCGCCTCCTCGTCGGAGCATCCCGGAACCATCGCCCGCACCTTCAGGCGGTGGGCCGCCAGCGCCGTCCGTCGCCACCCGGCCTCACGCTGACCGTGTCGCCGCCAGAACTCCGTCTGTCGGCGCGCGTACGTCTCGTCGATGCCCGCGTCCGAGCAGACAGCGGACAACAGGTCGCGAACGTCGTCCCACCGCGGGTCGTCGAGAACGTCGGTCCCGCGCGGTGCCGGGCCGCACGTCAGGACGAGGTCCGACGGCAACTGGGACCGGTCGGCTTCGACCGCCGCCCAGTTCTCTATCTCGTCCTGCAGAAAGAGGGCCTGGACGAACGTCTCGCCGGCGCGTTCGGCGTGCCGCCGGGGGCGGCCCGGAAACTCCGCACAGAACACGGTCGACATCGCCGCCGTCGCGGTTTCGGCCGCGGTCCGCGCGCCGTCGACGTCGCCGCACAGCAGACAGTCCTCTCGGAGGTCCTGGTGGAAGAACGCGTCGAGCAGTCGCTCGCTGACTTCGCGGGCGGTCGGCGAGACGTCTGCGGCGTCTCCGAGCGGGAGGTTTCGGCTCATGGCGATATCGGGGACCGTAGCACGACTATTCATCAGTCTATACGGGTCTCGTATCAAAACAGTTTCGGGGAGTGATGTGTCACCGCGCCAACGTCATCGGAAGCGGACGAGCCCCACCTCGAACACCTTCCGGTTGGGGACGATGTACTCCTCGCCGTCGTCTTCGATGTGCGTGACGAACAGGTCCACCTCCTGGACGATGCCGCCCGTGTCGCCGACGCGAACCTCGTCGCCGATGGCGTACGGTTGCGTCAAGAGGAGGTACGTCCCCGCCGCACCCGACTTGAGCAGGTCCGCGAAGGCGATGCCGCCGAGGAAGACGATTGCGAACAGGTAGGCCGCAAGGAGGACGACCAGCGCCAACGTCGCCACCCCGAGTTGCGAGAGGGCGATGAGGAACGCGAGGAAGAACACGGTGTACTTCGCGGCGGCGGGGATGACGCCGACCTGCGGGAGTTTGACGCCGCGCAGTCGCTCTTGGACCAGCAGTCCGACCTTGTCGCCGACGACGATACCGACGATGAGGATGACCACCGCGAAGAACAGCATCGGCAGGAACTCGACGACCTGACTCCAGAACCGGTCGGCGTAGTTCACGTTGGCGATGGACAACGCGGCGAGGACGGCGACGCCGACGACGAAGTAGCGGACCAGCCAGCCGAGGAGTTCGACCGTCGAGGTGTCGAAGTTCCGCGCCGTCCGCTCGAACGCCGTCCCCTCGATGGCGTCGGGGACGCCGAGTCCGTCCAGAACGCGGCGGGTGAGCGTGCCGAGGACGATGGCGACGACGAAACCGGCGACGAGGACGACCAGTGCGAACCAGACGTCTCTGGGCAGCAGGTCGGTGAGTTCGGCGAAGAACGAATCCGCGGGGTCGCTCTCCGCCTGCAGCAGTGTCGCCGCGGGCGCATCAGTAGTCTCCGGGTCGATCTCCAGAATCATCTTCCACCTTGAACGCGCGGACCAACCCGTCGGACTCGGAGAGGACGATGGTCGTCGAGTTCGTGTCGCGAGTGATAGCCGCACCGGCCATGTGCCGCGCACCGAGTCCCTTCGGAATGTCGACGCCCTCGGCGGCGGGTTCGAGGTATCGGTAGGCGCTGACTATCTTCCCCGAGTCGGAGATGATGAACGCGCCGTCCAGTCGGGAGAACTCCTTGAGCATCACGTTCACGATGGGGTCGCCGACGTGGACGTGGGACTTCTCGAACGGGTTGTACGACAGCGGTCGGGACTTGTTCATCACCTTCCCGGCGTCGCCGACGACGAACAGGGCGCCGACGGGCTTGCCCTTCTGGCCCTTCTTTCCGAGTTCGATGGCCACCTCGAACACGTCGCGGATGACGCTCGGGTCCGCCCGCGAGTTGGCGAACAGGTCGTAGATGCCCGAGCGCATCTCTTCGGTGACGCGGACGCGAATCACGGCGTCGTGGTCACCGCCGAACACGGCGACGTGCAGGCGACGACGTCGTCCTCCTCGACGACGCCGTTCCCCATCGCCCCCTCGATGCCGAAACGGATGCGGTCCCGGACGTGTCGAACTCCAGGGGGAGTTCGATGTACTCCGCCGCGTCCACGGTGTTCTCGGGGGCGACCACCACCACCGGGGTGTCGAGGCTCTCGTCCTCGAACTGTTCGTAGTACGAACTACTCGGCGAGAAGACGAACAGTGCGTCCACGTCCGCCACGACATCATCGAGGAGGTCCGATAGCGCCACCATCAGTCAATGCTCTCCTGCAGTGAGAAAAAGACTTGTGGGACGTTTTCGGGGGGTGATAATGGCTGACGCACGTCGGACAACTGTGGTCGCGTTGGGGCGGGACGGCGGCGAGAGCTGTCAGCGAAGGCGAACGTGAGGGTCGGCTTCGTGTCGGGCGTCGAAGTTTCGGGGGGCGGGGTTCGAGCGACGGCGACGACAGGCGATGCCCGGGACCGGATTCGAACCGGAGCGAGAAATGCTCGCTCACTCCGTTCGCGGCGCGTTCCTTGCAGGGTTCGCATCCGCTCGTACCGATGGCTCTCCTCACTGACGTTCGGAGAAGCCATGCGCGGGACCGGATTCGAACCGGCGGACTCCTACGAGACAGCGTCCTAAGCGCTGCGCCGTTGGCCAGGCTTGGCTACCCGCGCGCACTACAGCGTATCAGGAATCGAGGTAAGAAGCTGTCGTTCGCGGCCGACAGCGACCGAACTGAGCAAGCGTCAAGTGCGTCCGCGCGGTGCTTCAGGTATGTATCGCGCCCGGGACAGAGTGGACAACGAGGAGTGGTTGACGCGCATCGAGGAGGCGGCCGACCGCCTCGAACTCGGGTCCGAAGCCCGGTCGTACGCCGGCGACATGTTCCTCTCGGAGGTGCCCGAGGAGGACCGGTCGAAGCGCGCCGTCGCGGCGGCGAGCCTCTACGCCGGCGCACTCATCGCGGGCGAGGAACGGTCGCAGTCGCGCGTCGCCGACGCCATGGACGTGACGCGACTCAGCATCCAACAGCGCTGGAAGGAGATTCTCGAGACCAACGGGTTCCGGCCGCCGACCTGGTGAGTCAGGCGTCGTCGGCGTCGGGACGGGTCGCCTCGCGACCCTCGCGTTCGGGCGTCCGGTTGCCGTGGCGGTCTATCTCGCCGCGGACGATGCGCGTCGAAGAGATGCGCTGGCCGTCCTCGGCGGGGACGTGGTCGACGACTTCGATGTCCAGCGGCGGCAGGTCGCGTTCCTCGCGTATCTCGTTGATGCGCGCGCCGCCGTCCTTCGTCTCCGGAGAGACGATGAGCACGTCGAAGCCGGGTTCGGTGGCGATGCCGGTCGGTTCGGTCAGCGTCCGAATCTCGAACTCGCGGTCGTGCTCCGCCGCGAACGGCTCCAGTTCCTCGACGAGGTCGCGCTTTCGCTCCTCGAACGGGCGGACGTACCGGTCGACGTGGCGGGTCCGCGGCGCGAGTTCGTCGCTCGTGAGACCGACGGTCACGTCACCGAGTTCGAAGGCCCGCTCGAACAACGCGAGGTGGCCGTCGTGGACCGGGTCGAAGGTCCCGCCCAGCGCGACGTTCATATCCGGGCGTCGGCGGCTCGCAACTTAAAAAGGTCGGCTTCGGGACCGCCCCGCGTCGGGGCGGACGCCCCCGTCACTCCTCCGGTTCGTCCCGGACGGTGATTCGGACCGGTTCCACGTCGCCCGCCTCGTCGTCGCCGAGGAGTCGCCGGTCGAGGTTGAACACGGTGTTCAGTTGCGACTGGACCTGACCGACCGCGCTCCGGACGAGTTCGCTCGGCGCGATAGCCGTGTACTCGTAGGGGTTGTTGCCCGCGCCGGAGTTCTTCCGCTTGCGTCGGTCCACCATCTCCTCGTCGTGGAGTTCGGCGAGTGCCTCCCGGACGGTACTCGGGTAGAGGCCGGTGCCGTCGGCCACCTCGTCGCTGGTGGAGTGGGGGTTCTGTCGGAGGAAGACGAAGATGCGGGCGCGCGTCTCCGTGTCGAGCAGCCACGCCAACAGGTCCACGACGTTGTCGTCGAACTCCGAGACGGCGCGGTCGGCCTCCGCTTCGAGTCGGTCGCGCGTCGACGCGCCGTCCGCGTCGTCCGCGGGGTCCGTCACCGGCGCGTCGGCGGACCCGCTCTCTCCGGGGTCGTCTGTGGGGTCGTCCGTAGACATATGTTCTATCACACAGGTCAAAACGGGACGGTGAAAAACCTTTCCGAACGCTCAGTCGAGGCAGAGCGCTTCGCAGAGGGCGTCGAGTCCCTCCTCCTCGTGAATCCGCCGCTGTCGCTCGGTGCCGCTCTCGGCGTCGAACAGGCTTCGGAGTCCGTCCACGCCGAGTCGGTCGCACTCGTCCGCGACGAACCGCTCGAGCGTGACCGTCGATTCGCCGTCCGTGCCGACGAAACTCGCGTCGTGACCGTGCCGCGTGGCGCGCCACTTGTTCTCGTCGAGGAGTTCCCGGCGAATCTCCGTCCCCGTCTCGCCGTCCTCGTACCGGGCGGCCAAGTCGAGGACGAGTGCGTGGACGTACTCCACGAACGCCACCGTCACCGCGGGGTCGACCTGCGCGTCGGGCGTCCGGACCTCGACGGTGCCGTGACCCGTGTGAGGGCGCACGTCGTACCAGAGTTCGCCGCGGTCCTCGATGGAGCCGTGTTCGACCATCCGACGCTCGAACGTCCGGTACGCCTCGAAGTCCTCGAACCGAGAGGGCATGCCGGTGTTCGGCAGGTTCTCGAAAATCTTCGCGCGGGCCGAAGAGAGACCGGTGTCGAAGCCGTTCCAGAACGGCGAGTTCGCCGACAGCGCCAACAGCGGCGGGAGGTACCAGCGTATCTCGTTGGCTATCCACGTCGCCTTGTCCGGGTCGTCGACGCCGACGTGGACGTGCAACCCGGCCGTCGTGTTGCGGTGTTGCGGGTACTGGATGCGGTCGAGTTGCGACTTGTAGCGCGGCTTCGTGGCGTGGTCGAGTTCGCGCCACTTCGCGGCCGGGTGGAGGCCCGCGGCGGCGACGCGGTAGCCGTGGTCTGCCGCGTGGTCGACGAGTGCCTCGCGGACGGCCCGGACGAGTTCGTCCACGTCCGTGGGGTCGTCGATGAGCGGCGTCTGCGTCTCGACGGTGAACTTGAACAGTTCGTGGTCGATGCGGTCACCGAGAAGCCCCCCGGGCGGGTCGTCGTAGACGAGTTCGGAGATGCCCGAGGCCGGGTAGCCGTCGCTGTCCACGATGTAGAACTCCTCCTCGACGCCGAGGGTACCCATTCGGTCGAAGGCGTCGGCCGACCCTAGTTCCATCGCAGGGTCGTTCGCGGCGGTCGATTAAATAGGTCGTGGACCCCGGCGACCCGTGCAGCAACCGCGAAATCGGCGGACAGGACGCCTGCCGCGGCGACTCTCCGATGCAGCGCTCACTTCGGACGGGCCACGACGCCGAGGTGGTCGTCGTGGAACCGGTCGAGTCGCGTCGTCTCCAGCACCTCGTACGAATCGCGCAACTCCGCGAGGACGTCCTCGAACACGTCGTCGGGGTCGGCGGTCACGTCTTCGCTCCGCGCCTTTACCACCGCGAGGAGTCGGCCGTCGTCCCGGAGGAACCGCCGGTTCCGGTTGGCGACGGTCGCCTGCCCCCGCGTCGCCACGTCCTGCACGATGCAGTCGAGGTCCGCCTCGACGACGTGCGCGTACGTCTCGGGCTTTCGCGCGTCCTTGAGGAGGGGAAACAGGTTCTCCCGGTCCTCGGCGACGCCGAGAAGGTCGCGGACCGGCCGCGCCGCGAACTCGACGGCGTACGTCGGCCCCGCGAAGTCGGCGACGTGCGAGACGGTCGTTCCCGACGCCGCACCGAGGTACAGCACCGTCTCCCCCCCGACGAGACCGGTGTCCATCCCGTACTCGAACATCGCGCCGAGTTTCGACCGCCCGGCGTCCCACGCGCGCCATCCCTCGGCGTCCCGCGGTTCGCCGTACACCGTCTCGCCGCGCGTCGAGAGTCGCTCCCGACCGTCGAACGGCCGTCGCTCGACGCCGTCGGGCAGGTCGGTCATTCGCCCACCTCCCGCGCTCGAATCGTCTCCATCCGCTCTCTGAGTTCCTCGTGAACCTCCGGCTTGTACTCCCCGGAGTAGTGGTCGATGCGCGCCGCGATGGCGAGTTTCCCCGCGACGCGCGCGCCGCCGACCCGCGGTGGTCGGGGTGGGTGCCGCGGACGTAGTCGTGGACGTAGATGACGCCGTGTTTCGGCGACGACGCCCGACCCTCCAGATGCGCGAACAGGGCGTCCTCGGCTCCCAGCACCTGAACGGTGCCGGACGGCATCTTCGCCAACCGCTCCAACCCGCCCGCGAGGGCGACGAGGCGGGCCGCGAGGACCGGGCCGGCCATCTCCGCGAGATTCGGGGCCACGGCGGGCGCGCGCGCCTCGACGAACGCTCGCAGGTCGTCGCGTTCGTCCGCGAGGTCAGCGACGCGGCGGGCGTACGAGACGACGCGCTCCTCGACGGGCGTCTGCGGCTCTCTGTCCGCTACCTCGCGCGCGCCGTCGACGCCGGCGCCCGCGTCGTCGTACAAAGTTCCGGCCCACTCGGCGAGGCGTTCGGCCAGTTCGTTCGCGGTGCGTTCGGCGTCGTCCATCGCGCGGACGGCGTGCACGAGTTGCCTGTCGTCGGCCCGTTCGCGTTCGCGGACCGCCTCGGTCGCGGCCCGGAGCGTCGCCTCGCGGAGGCAGTCGTAGTACGCCGCCTCGGAGTCCGCGTACCCCGATTCGACGGCGAGTGCGGGCCAATTCCGCGGTTCCTCACTCTCGCCGTCGGCGACGGCCTCGCTCGCGCCCTCGACGTCGTCCGGCTCGATTCCCTCGAACCAGCCCGTCCCTTCCGGGGCGGTTCCGTCGTTCATACGTTCACGCTCGCCTTCGACCGGTATATCCGTCCCGGTACGGCGAGTCGAGGCCGTCCCGACGACGGAGTGCGACTGGAGACTGGAAGTCCGCGTCGTCGACTGAGTGGCCGAACGCGAACGGTTGGTCGCGGTCCGGCGGAGCGCGGTCCGGCCTATCGTCCGGTTCCTGAGGTACTGTGTCGCTCGTGGTACTCGCGGAGTCCCCGCCGCGCCGCGCGTCGAGACTCGAACCCGAATCCGACGGCCCGACAGCCCGTTCGCGGGCAGACCCAGCCGTACGTGTCAGTCGCGTCGTCCGCGAACACCTCGGTGTCGCCCCCACAGCGGGGACAGTCGAACCCCCACAGGAACGTATAGTCGACGTCGCGGCGTCTGCCTGGCATCGTCACGCTCGTCTCCCGGGCTCCCGGAACGGAAAGCGTCGTAGCTATGCGGATAGCGCGTCGGGAAACGCGGCGCTAGATAGCGAAGTGCGCGGAGCCGCGACGGTCCGTCTTGCGGTAACGTTTAACATGGCGGCACCCCAACAGTGCGTCGTCAACGATGAGTGAGCGGACACCTTTCGTCTGTCGCGACTGTGGCAACCGGGTCTCGGCGGGGTCGTTCCGGTCGACGTGCCCGGAGTGCGATGGGGAACTCGGCCCGCAACACGGTCCGACGCGCGTGACCAGTGACTGACGACGGGCGCTCCGAGGCGGGCGACCCGCATCGGTCCGAGGCGCGCCGGATACGGTCGCTCGCCGTGACGACCGACGACGTGCTCACCGCGCTCGAAGCCAACGAGCGACGCGACCGGAGCGCCGTCCTGCGGGTGACGCCGCCGTTCGCGGGGCGGATGCGTGCTCGTCTCCACCTCGACGGCGCAGAGGGCGAGTACGACGGCGACGTGCGACCGATTCACGTCCCGCCGGAACGACTGCTGCGCGAGACGCCGGGGTTTCCGACCGTGGACGAGACGGGCGACGAACTCCGAGCGTCCGAGGAACCGTACACGCCGGAGCGACACCGCGAGCGTCACGCGGAGGCCGTCGCGGCGTGGCGCGAGGCCGTTCGCGACGCCCTCGCCGACCGAGTGACGCTGTCGACGCCGGAGGGACCGCACGACGTGACGGTGAACTACCTGGGGTGAGGACGCCGCGACGGGCTTTTACTCCGGGCGGCGGACGGGACTGACATGAGCGGTCAGCACGGCGACGGTTATCGTCGCGGCCGACAGGTCGAAGAGCAACGGGAGCCGAGAGTTGGGAGCGTCTACCGCCGCCTCCTGCTCATCATCTGGGGACTCGGCGCGGTCATCCTCCTCGTCGTCCCCGCGTTCGGCGTCGGCTGGACGGGAATCTTCGCCGTCGTCCTCGTGATGCACGCCTTCTTCGCGGGCCTCATCTTCCTCGACATCCGGTCGCTGCGGCAACAGGGCGTCGAGTGGGGATACTCCCGCCACCTGTGGTTCTCGTCGGCGCTCGTCTTCCCGTTCGTCACGCTCGTCTACTGCTGGTACGTCGCGCGCGTCGTCCGCCGGGAGAACGAACGGCGCGGCTACACCGACGACGAGGCGGCAGAGGCCGACTCCGACTCCGACGACGAGACGAGAGAGGAGACGGCCGACCGGTAGCGCGTCGCAAGGCGTCGAGGTGCGCGTGACGGTGCAAAGGTGCGCGTGACGGTGCAAAGGTGCGCGTGACGGCGACGAGCGCGGGACGTGACGGACGTCTGACGCGCTGAACGGCCAGCCCACGGGTTTATTCGTGTGGCCGAAATAGCCATCGTCGCTATGAGCACCCGTCGTATCGTCGCCGTGACCCTCGCGGTGGCGGTACTCACGACGACGACAGGCTGTATCGGCTTTCTGACCGGCGAGGAATCGCTCACGTTCGCCGCCGAACCCGCCGCCGTGGACGAGTCCGCGGCGCAGAGCGCGGGGTACGCGACGGACGGGCCCCGCGTCGTCGAGGTGAACGAGACGTTCACCGTCGCCGGGGAGGAACGCCGCGTCGTCGCGAAGAACCAGGTGAACACGTACGAGAAGACGCTGGACCTCGGTATCTTCGAGGCGAAACTGGGCGTGTTCACCGTCATCTCCTCGCCCGCCGTCGAGATAGCGGGCCGGACGCTGAACCCCATCGGCGACTACTCGAACCGCGAACTCGTCGGGTTGGTGCAGAGCCGATACCAGGGCCTCAGCGACGTCGACGAGGTGAGTTCGCAGACCATCACCGTGCAGGGACAGGAGACGCAGGTGACGAAGTACGCCGCGGTGGCGAACGTCGAGGGACAGGAGGTGGACGTCTACGTCCACGTCACGAAGTACCGCGACGGTGAGGACTTCATCGTCGCCGTCGGCGTCTACCCGCAGCAACTCGGCGGCGAGGAGGGCAACGTGCTGTCGATGATGCGCGCCATCGAACACCCGGTCTGAGCGGTCACCGGCCCGGGCGGGCACGACCGAACGGCTCTGACCGCCATCCGTCCGCCCGCCATCCGTCCACCCGCAATCCGTCCGACGCCCGAACAACGCTTTTCTCCCCCGCGCGGACGTACGCGCATGAACCGCGAACGGACCGCCGGGGGCGTCCTCACGGCGCTCTCGCTACTCGGGTACGGCGCCGGCGTCGTCGCGCCATATCCGGGTCGGTCGGCGTCCATCGTCGGCCTCATGGTCGGCGTGACGCTGGTGGCCATCGGAACGGGTGGGGACCGAGCGTGATCGCAGCGCACGTGTACGACGCGGGCGGCGTCGAGACGGTGACTGTCGACTCCGAGTCCGACCTCGAAGCGGCCCGGAACGCCGACGGGACGACGTGGGTCCGCGTCGCCGCCGCGACGGCCGAGGAGATGGACGCCATCTCGCGCGTCTTCTCGATTCACGCGCTCGAACTCGAGGACATCCGGAACGACGTGCGACCCAAGACCGAGGAGTTCCCCGACCACACGTTCGTCCTCGTGAAGACGGCGTCGCTCCGGCGCGGTGAGACGACGTTCGACGAGGAGGTGGAGACGCGACCGGTGGGCCTGTTCGTCGGCGAGGACTGGGTGCTCACGCTGACCGTAGAGGAGACGACGGTGCCCGCCGTCGAACGGGTCTGGCGGTCCGTCGAGAACCGCGAGGGGCGCGTCCTCGCCAACGGTCCGGACTTCGCGGCGTACCGCGTCCTCGACCGCATCGTGGACGGCTACTTCGGACTGCTCGACGAGATAGAGACCACCATCGAGGAGATAGAGGACGGCGTACTCGAAGGGCCCGACCCGTCCGTGCTGGACGGTCTCAACGCGGTCCGCCGGGACCTGCTCTCGTTCCGGAAGGTGGCGTGGCCGACCCGGGAGGCCCTCTCGGTCCTCGCACGCGGCGACGCGGCGCACGTTCGCGATCCGACAGAGAAGTACTTCCGCGACGTGTACGACCAGTTGGTGGAGATAGTCGACCTGACGGAGACGTACCGGGACCTGGCGCGCGGGGCGCGGGACATCTACCTGAACACCCTCTCGCAGTCCACGAACGAGGTGATGCGCCAACTCACCGTCGTCGCGACCATCTTCATCCCGCTCACGTTCGTCGTCGGTGTCTACGGGATGAACTTCGCCGGCGGGGCGTGGAACCTCCCCGAACTGTCGTGGCCGTACGCGTACCCGGCGGTGATGGTGGGGATGACGCTCGTCACGCTCGTCCTCGTCGTCCACTTCCAGCGGGAGAGCTGGCTGTAGCGGCGGCCCGCGGGGCCGGTGGCGAGACCCGCAGTCGCGCGGACGGCTACTCGACGTACCCGAGCGCACGCAGTCGCTGTTCGGTCTCCTCCTCGGTCAGCGTCTCGCTCTCGACGGGCGGGTCGGAGACGACGTCGCGGCGGGGCCCGGTCTGGACGACCTGCCACGGGACGATTCGGAGCGGTTCGGTGAGCAGACCGGTCGTATGACCGAACTCCCGCGGGCCGAAGGGGACGAGTCGCTCGCCGAGCATCTCGCCGTGGTCCGCGGAGACGACGACTTTGCCGTCCACCGCCGAGACGAGGCGTTCGACGCTCTCGAGGCCCACCTGCAGGCTCTCGCGGTAGGACTGCAGCATCGTCTCGTGGGCCACCGTGCCGTCCTGCACGAGGTCCCAGATGGACCGCCCCGCGTTCACCTTGCTCTGGCCGTCGTGGACGTGGTAGCGGTCCCACCCGCGGAGTCCGACCCGTTCGCGGATGCGGTCCGCCGTCGGACCCAGGTGGGGCGTGTGCGGTTGCATGTAGTGGACGACGAGTCGCTTGTCGGGGAACTCCGCGGCGGCCTCGACGGCCGACTCGGTCAGCGTGTCCGGGAGGACCGTCCCTCGCGACTCGTCCCACTCGTCGAGAAGCGGCAGGATGGCGTGGAACGAGTCGGGTTGGAGCGTCGGGACGTACGGGTTCGAGGAGACGTAGACGGTGTCGTGGAACGTCTGGTCGCGGAAGTTCTCTCGGAGGAACTCCGGCGTCCCCGACCCGCGGGAGAGTCGGGTCTCCACGTCGCCGGAGAACGGCGTCTCCTCCCGGTAGAAGTCCGCGCGGCAGGCGTCGAGGAGGACGAGCACGTCCCAGTCTTCGGCCATCACGTCGAACGGGTCGCCGTGGGTCGCGCGGAATCGGACGTTGTTCAGGACCCGGGCCGCGGACCGTCGGACGTTGCCGAGTTCCTCCGCGAGCAGAGTGGGGTCTCTGACGAGTCGCCGCAGGTTCGTCGTGTTGTACCGGTCCGGAAGGACGCCAGAGAGCACACTGTCCCGGTCCGAAACAGAAGCATAAATATGTACTCACTTTCCGCCGGCGACGCCCTGTCGTGGCGGCCGGAAGTCCGAAAGCCATAAGTCCAATTTGGTACCGAGTGGCACGTCACGCCGAACCGCCGGTTTTTGACGATTATTCGGTTCCGTACGGCGGTTTTCTGGGGTCCAAATTGGGAAAAGGTTTAAATACTCTCGATGATTACTATGGGTAAGGACTCAGCCCATCCGGAGTCTCTCTCACTTCTCCGCTCTTTACCCGGTTGGCGAGGGGTCCGCATCCCACCATGAGCGACACAAAAATCAGAGAGTACGTGAGTACCGACCGGCGGCGGACGGACGCCACCGAGACGGCGGCGGAGAGCGAGGACGAGAGCGAAACGGAGTCGGAGATACAGACGTGTCCGGAGTGCGGCGGCACGCTGGTGACCGACGAGGCCCACGGCGAGACGGTCTGCGCCGACTGCGGTCTCGTCGTCGAGACGGACGCCGTCGACCGCGGTCCGGAGTGGCGCGCGTTCGACTCGGCCGAGCGCGACTCGAAGTCCCGCGCGCGCGCCGACGACCCGGATGATGCACGACAAGGGGCTGTCGACCAACATCGGCTGGCAGAACAAGGACGCCTACGGCAAGGCGCTCTCTTCGAGCCAGCGCGAGCAGATGCAGCGGCTCCGCACGTGGAACGAGCGCTTCCGCACCCGGAACTCCAAGGAGCGCAACCTGAAGCAGGCGCTCGGCGAAATCGACCGGATGGCGTCGGCGCTCGGCCTGCCGGAGAACGTCCGCGAGACGGCCTCGGTCATCTACCGCCGCGCGCTGGACGACGACCTGCTCCCCGGCCGCTCCATCGAGGGCGTCGCCACCGCGGCGCTGTACGCCGCGGCGCGGCAGGCCGGCACGCCCCGGTCGCTCGACGAACTGGAGACCGTCTCCCGCGTCGACAAGATGGAGCTGACCCGGACGTACCGCTACGTCGTCCGCGAACTGAAGCTCCAGATCGAGCCCGCCGACCCCGAGCAGTACGTCCCGCGGTTCGCCTCGGAACTCGACATCTCCGACGAGGCCGAACGACAGGCGCGCGAACTGCTCCGGAACGCGAAGGAGGCCGGCATCCACTCGGGCAAATCGCCCGTCGGCCTCGCGGCGGCCGCCGTCTACGCGGCCGCGCTGCTCACCAACGAGAAGGTGACGCAGAGCGAGGTGAGCGAGGTGGCCAACATCTCGGAAGTGACCATCCGCAACCGGTACAAGGAGCTGCTCGAAGTGGACGATGCGGGCCTGTTCGCCTGAACGCGGCGCGGGTGGCGAATTTCTCTTTGCGGAAACCTTTATTCGTACACCGGGAGTCAGTTGGAGGCATGGTCGAAGCGTTTGTCCGGCTGCTGTGTCCCGAGTGTGGAAAGGACTGGGAAGCGAGTCCGTCGAATCTCCCCGACCTGAAGCAGAATCAGACGTGCTCCGCGTGCGGCGCGACCCGCCGCCTCGCCGAGTTCATGCGGACGGAACGCGACCTCGAGACGGTAAAGCAGTTCGAGTAGCGGACGGCGCGACGCGCCGGCCACGCGGCGTCTTCCCGCGGTCCCCCTCTACAGGTCCGGAATCGCCGAGAGCGCACCGCACGCGTCGCACTTCAGCACCGTCGCGCCGCGTTCGGTGACCAGGCGCGTGTCCGGCGAGTCGCACTCGCTACAGAGGACGTAGTCGTCGACGTACGCGTCGAGAGCCTCCTGGACGCGTCGCTGATTGAAGTCGCCGGTGAGTCGGAGACGACCCTTCTCGTCTATCTGCGCGCTCGTGCCGAGTTCGGACTGCAGTGCCTTCATGAGGTGAGAGGGTTCGCGCGCGAGGCGGTCGCACGTCTCGTCGAAGTTCTCGTACACCGTCGCGTTGCCCTCTGGACGGACCTGCGGTTCGGGGACCTGGAACCGACTGCCGCCGCCGGCGACGTCCGGTGACTCCTCCAGTGCCTTCTCGAGTTGGTCCTCGTAGTCCATACGTGCCCGAACGGTATCCGTGGGCTAAAACGTTCGTGGGTTTCGGCTCGTCTCCCTGCCGTCGCCGCCGTCGTCCCGAGACGCGCCCGAGCGTCTCCCACCACGGCTGTCAAGCGAATGACTAATGTGGCCCGGGCGCGGTTAGTTCGCGTGTAACAGATATTTCATAACAATCTAAAGTACGAGAAACTGGCCCAAAATCGCGTATTCCGGCGATTTCGACGGAGGCATGCTAACGAGGGTCAAGATAGTAATATAATCCTCCAGTCTCAACTCAGGTTTGCTCATGAAGAAGCAGGAACTCATCCACCTGCACGGCCTGCTCGCGGAAGTACACACACAGATCGAGGAGTGGGACGACGACGAAGTTCCACTCACAGCTTACAACGAACTCGGCGTCCGACCGACGTCGATTCACAAGTCGAAGACCGACCACAAAGCTGCTGTTTTCAAACTCGTGAAGGGAATAACGTCGTCCCTCGACGAGGCCGAGCAAGAAGCCGTCGCACCGCACGCAGACTAAATCGAGAGCCGAACTGCGACTCCTCGACACCCGAACTCCCGAGCGGCAGCGCTCTGCAGTCGTGGCGGATACGGAGCGCGTTAGGTGGCTTCTAACCGGCGCGCGCGAGAAGGGAGTCGACGAGGCGGCCGCGCGCGGTCACCCCTCGTCGACGAGGTCGTCGAACTCCGGGATGAGGTCGTCGTCGGACGCCGCGTCCCGTTCCTCCTCTTCCTCCTCGTCGGACGGGAGCACCTCGACTCGCAACACCTTCAGGGGGACGTTCTCCAGTCGCTGGCCGATTTCCTTGCGCGCGATGCGGGCGGCGTGCTCCTCCTGTTCGACGTTGAACACGGTCATCTCCAGTTCGAGCGCCACCAACGCCTCGTCGGCGGCGACGAACGCGGGCGGGAGGTCCTCGCCCGACGGGGACGTGCGCGAGCCCATGCTAATCTCGACGTAGTTGAGGTCCGGGTTCAGCATCTCACCCGTCTTGGCGATGGCGATGCGAATCGCCTCGTCTGCCGTCTCGACGTCGTAGACGGGAACTGCGGCCTCGACGACGACTCTGCAGTCCATGACAGTATACCGTTACGTCGGACGCCGCAAGAAGGTTAGCCCGAAGGTTTAGGACGGCCAGCGGTCCCCGACGCCGTCGGTCGGACGCCCGGCGACGGCCGGACGGGTCACTCGCCGCCCGCGCGGAGGTAGTAGAACACGTACGTCTGCGCGTACCCGGCGTAGTCGCCGCCGAGGCGGTCCCGGATGGCGCGCGACGTCTCGGCGTAGGTCCCGGCGTCGCACTCGGGGTAGTGGTCGGCGATGGCCGTCTGAATCCACGTGTCCAGCGGGACGGCCTCGAGGAACCCCAGCGAGAACAGCAACACGCAGTCGGCCACCTTGTCACCGACGCCGACGAACCGCTTCAGCGACTCGCGCGCCTCCTCGTACGGCAGTTCGAGGGCCTCCGTCGGGTGCGCCTCGCCGTCGGCGACCATCTCGGCCGTCCGCCGGACGTACGGCGCGCGGTAGCCCAGACTCTGGTCGCGCAGTTCCGACTCGGTCCGCGCCGCCAACTGGTCGGGCGTCGGGAACGCCCGGTACGTCTCGCCCGCGACGGTCACCGCGTCGCCGTACTCCCGCGCGAGGCGCATCTGCATCCCGTGGATGCGCGAGACGCGCATCTGCGCCGAACAGATGAACGAGACGAGGCAGGCGAACGGCGGGTCGCGGACGAGGCGCATCCCCTCGTAGGCGTCGTACGCGCGTTCGAGCAGTGGGTCGTCCGGCGTCGCGTCGAGTATCGCCGTCAGGTCGTCGTCCAGTCGGAGCAGGTGCGTGAGAATCGGCACCGCGTCGGCCGTCGCCTCCCACTCCAACCGACCGTCGGTCTGTCGGACGCGGACGACGACCCGGTCGTCGGAGACGCCCGCGATGGGGGGGACGACCGTCTCGTACCACGCGTCGCCGCCGTGGACGTCCATCGACTCGTACATCCGGCCGTCCGCGCGGTCCCAGAGGTACGACTGCCCGCTCTCCAACGTGGCCTGCAGGTCGAACGGCCCGTCGAGGTCCGCCAGCGGAATCGCCCCGGATTCGAACTCCATCGTCCACGTTCAGGCGGGCGACGAGTATCGGGGTTTCGAAGCCGTCCGAGCGACTGTCGGGGCGACCGTCACCGGTTCCGACCGAGGGGGAACTGCACTCGGTCGGGTTCCTCGTTGAACCGTGCGACGATCTCCTCGTACAGCGCGTTCTGGTTCCGAGTTATCTGCCTGGGGTGTGAGAGAAAGCGGAGTCGGAGCGTCAGCCACGACTCCTCCTGCACGACGTTGACCGTCGGCTCGGCGTTCACGTCGAGGTCGACGGGCGTCTCCGCCAGTTCGTTGCGGTAGCGGTCGACGGCGGCGTTCATCTCGTCGCCCAGCAGGTCGTCGGCCGTCTCGACCATCACCGACCGCGCGAACGCGAGGTCCGTCTCGTAGGCGACCTGAACGCTCACCTCCGCCCAGACGTGCGCGAACAAGGCGGAGTAGTTCATCACCTGCGTGGAAAGCACCTGCGCGTTCGGGACCGTGACGACCCGACCGGACGGTTGCCCCGTGGAGACGAGCGGTCCGTTCACCTCCCACAGCGTCGTCGCCAGAAATCCCACGTCCACGACGTCGCCGCGCGTCTCGTCTATCTCGACTCGGTCGCCGACGGAGAACGGGCGTTTGAGCATGACGTAGAACCAGCCGACGAACGACAGCAACGGCTGTTGGAGCGCGAACGTGACGGCGAATCCGACGATACCGAGCGAGAAGAGGAGTCCGACCCACTGGTCGGTGGCGACGCCGAGGACGGCCACGACGCCGACCAGTCCGAAGGTGAGTCGGAGGACGTTCCGCACGTCGTGCGCCCGCCGCTTGCTGTCGAGTCGGGCGGCGACGGCCCGTTCGACGACGAGGTACGCCCCGGCGACGACGAGTGCAGTGGCGACGACGGTCAGTCCCCGAGAGACGACGTACGTGAGGGCGAACTCGCCGACCGTCGCGTCGCCGAACGCCGAGAGCGTGGAGACGACGCTGGCGGCGACGAGCAACGCGAGGGCGAGTCCGAGCGAGAGGTAGCCGACGCGACGACGGAGCACAGCGCACCGTCTCGGTGCGGCGGCGAAAAGCTACCGGAGCGGCGGTGGGGTTCTTCTCCTCGCCCGCCGAAGCGAGCGCATGCGCACCGCGTTCGTCGCCTTCGACGACATGACCGCGCTCGACTTCGTCGGGGCGTTCGACCCGCTGACCCGGCTGGACACGATGGACCTCGCCCCGTTCCCGTTCGAGTGGGACGTCTGCGCCCGCGCGGAGACGGTGACGGCGACGGCGAACCTCCGGTTCGAGGCCGACAGCGTCGGGGAGTCGCTCGCCGACTACGACCTGGTCGTCGTCCCCGGCGGCGCGGGCACGCGGGAGTTGCAGACGGACGACCACTTCCTCGCGTGGCTTCGGACCGCCGACGCGGACCTCATCGCGTCCGTCTGTACCGGGTCGCTGCTCCTCGGCGCGGCGGGATTCCTCGACGGGAAGACGGCGACGACGCACCCCGCGGCGACCGACGAACTCGCCGCGTACTGCGAGGTGAGCGACGAACGCGTCGCGGACGAGGGTGACGTCGTGACCGCCCGCGGCGTCACCTCGGCGCTGGACCTCGGTCTCCACCTCGTGGAGCGACTGACCGACGCCGAGACGCGAGCCACGGTCGCAGAACAGATGGACTACCCGGAGCGGGTCTGAAGACGCCGTTCAGGCCGACTCGGCGAACGACTCGACCGAGGCGTAGTTGACGGCGACGAACGACGCGAACAGCAGGAAGGCGACGACGGCGAACGACAGCGAGAGCGTGCGTCGCGCGGACGACGAGAGCTCCAGTCGGTCGCCGACCCACGCCGTGGCGAACAGCCCCGAGAGCGCCAGCGCGGCCCCGATAGCCGCTATCCACGCGCCGCCGAGGAGCGACAGGGGAACGAGCAACAGGCCGTAGCCGAAGACGCCGACGCCGACGAGGACGGTGGCGACGGCGAAGACGCCGACGGAACGCTCGACGGAGGATACCGCGGAGGAATTCACGGGGAGGGAACGGCGGGCGGGAAGATAGCCGTTGTGTGAGCGGTGTTACGCCGGTGCTCGCGGGGGCGTTAGCCGGACGTCGGACTTCCTCGTCCGGTTCCGGTTTCGGGGCCGGTTCCGGTCGACTGCCGTCCGTCGCCGAGGGGGTCTTCCAGTTCGCCCATCACGGTCTCCAGCGCGTCCGTGGCGGTGAGGAGACCCACGGTATCGCCGTCTTCGAACACCAGCGCGAGTTCCTGTCGTTCGGCCTGGAACCGGTCGATGGCGTCGCTCACGGTCGTGTCCGCCGAGACGGTCATCGGCGGAGCCGCGATGTCGGCGAAGGTGACGTCGCCCGCTTTCAACTCCTCGATGCGGTCGATGACGCTCGGAACGTAGACGACGCCCTCGACCGTCTCTCGGTCCGCGCCCACGAGCGGATACCGGGTGTGCGGCGTCTCCGACACCCGCCGGAGGTTCTCCTCGGCCGAGGCGTCCGTCGAGAGGAAGACCACGTCGTCCACGGGAACCATCACGTCCCGAACCTCCCTCGTCCCGGCCTCCAGCGCGCCCAGAATCTCGTCGTGGCGCTCCTCGGAGAGTTCGCCTCGGTCCAGCAGAGAACTCATCCGGTTGCGCAGTTGGGCCCGCGTCTCGATGGCGTCCTCCTCGGCTTCCAGCCACGCGCCGGTCATCTCGATGCCGAACAGTTTGAGGGTCCACTTCGCCACGGAGTCGCCGAACGAGATGAGCGGCGAGATGACGACGTAGAACCAGTAGAGCGGCGTCGCGCCGTACCGGCACACCATGCGCGAGCGCTCGACGCCGAGGTACGTCGGCGCCTGTTCGCCGTGCGTCAGGTGGACGAGGTTGATGATGGCGTACGCGATTATCGCCCCCGCACCGACGGTGGCGAGCGGCGTCCCTCCGAACAGCGGTTCGAAGAGCGCCGCCAGCGCGGGTTCGGCGACGATACCGACCGCGATACTCGACGCCGTGATTCCGACCTGACAGGTCGTGAGATACAGTTCGAGGTCCTGCGTCATCTCCCACGCGCGCTCCAGTTTCGGGTTCCCGTCGATGAACTCGTCTTCGGTGAACTGACGCGCACGCGTCAGTGCGAACTCGATGGCGACGAAGAACCCGTTCGCGAGGATGAGTAGAACGCCCGCGACGAGACGGATTCCTATCTCGACTCCGTTCATAGTAGTGAGTGCTCTCCGATTCCCGCTCCACGCCTTAGAACGTGGTGGCTGTCCGCGAGTATATACCAGTCTCTCGAATCGTCCCGCCCGGATTCGACAGGTACCGAACCGACAGCGAACGGCGGGTGAGGTTGACTGCACGCCGCCGACGAGGACCTGATTCGAAGCACACACCGGCGTCCGTACTCCCGCTTCGAGGAGTGACGTCGGCGGGCCGGCGGTCACGGCCGGTACGCCGGGGGCCGCACGCTCAGTTCCGGATGTGCTCGTCGGTCAGACTCGCCAGTCTCGCGGCGACGCTCTCGTCGAACCCGTCTCGCGTCACGCGCCAGCCCCAGTTGCCGTCGGTGGTCCCGGGGGTGTTGAACCGCGTCTCCGCGCCGAGTCCCAGCACGTCCTGCATCGTGGTGAACGCGATGACGGCGTTCGACCGCCAGACGGCGTCGATGACGGACCAGTGAATCTCGGAGCCGTCGGCGCCGATGTTGTAGTGCAGGCAGTCTCGCTGTTGGTCCGGCAGGTCGTCGTAGTAGCCGACGAACGTGTTCGTGTCGTGCGTCGAGGTGTAGCCGACGCTGTTCTCGGGGTAGTGCATCGGCTGGTACATATCTCCCTGCTGGCACCAGTTGGCGTACTGCGGGACGCGCATGCCGGGGAACTGGAACCGGTCGCGGAGGTCCACCAGCGACTGGTCGAGGAACCCGAGGTCCTCGACGACGAACGGCAGGTCGCCGAAGCGTTCCTCGACGGCCTCGAAGAAGTCCGCGCCGGGGGCGTCGCGCCACTCGCCCGCCGCGGGGGAGTGGGCGTTCGCGGGGATGGCCCAGTACTCGTCGAACCCTTTGAAGTGGTCGATGCGGGTGACGTCGACGAGTTCGAACAGGCGGTCCAGTCGGTCCATCCACCAGTCGTAGTCGTTCTCGCGCAGGTAGTCCCAGTCGTACAGGGGGTTCCCCCAGCGTTGCCCGTCGTCGTTGGGGTTCGGCGGGACGCCCGCGACGGCGGCGGGTTCGTTCTCCTCGGTCAGGTCGAACGCCTCGGGAGTGGCCCACACGTCGGCGCTGTCGAGGGCGACGTAGATGGGCAGGTCGCCGACGAGTTCGACGCCGCGGTCGTTGGCGTACGCCTTCAGGTCGCGCCACTGCCGGTCGAAGACGAACTGGACGAACTCGCGGTAGGCTATCTCGTCGGCGAGTTCCTCGCGGTGTCGCTTGAGGGTGTCGGGGTCGTGCGTCCGAATCTCCTGCGGCCACTCGATCCACGCGCCGTCGTAGCGGGTGCGAAGCGCCATGAACAGGGCGTAGCCGTCGAGCCACGACGACTCGCGTTCGCGGAACGCCTCGAACGACTCGCGTTCGGCCGCGTCGGCCTCGGACTGGAATCGCTCGTGGGCGGTGCGGAGTCGCTCGCGCTTGTACTCGGCCACGCGGTCGTACTCGACGGCGTGCGGCGAGAAGTCGGGCACCGGTTCGAGGTCCTCGTCCGTGAGGTAGCCGTCCTCGCGGAGGGCGTCGAGGTCGACGAGCAGGGGATTGCCCGCGAACGCGGAGTACGACTGGTACGGCGAGTGGCCGTGAATCGACGCCGTGGGGCCGAGGGGACAGAACTGCCAGAGCGACTGGTCCGCGGACGCGAGCCAATCGACGAAGTCGCGGGCGCCGTTGCCGAGGTCACCGATACCGTGCGGCCCGGGGAGCGACGTGACGTGCGCGAAGACGCCTGATTGTCGGTCGAATCTCATGGCTGTCTCCACCGCCGCCGGAAAGATAAGCGTGTGGCACTCGGGTGCGCGGACTCCCGTCGAACCGCCGTGCGACCCACTCGCGCCCTTCAAAAACACTTATTCGTGCGCTCCGATTCCGAACGCACATGAGTGAAATCGTTGTGACGCTCCCCGACGGGTCGGAGTTGTCCGTCGAGGAGGGTGCGACGGTCGAGGACGTCGCCTACGAAATCGGACCGGGACTCGGTTCCGACACCGTCGCGGGCGTCGTGGACGGTGAACTCGTGGACAAGGCCGCTCCGGTCCACGACGGCGCGCAGGTGGTCATCGTCACGGACCAGAGCGACGAGTACCTCCGCGTCCTCCGCCACACCGCCGCACACGTCTTCGCCCAGGCACTCCAGCGTCTGTATCCGGAAGCGAAACTCGCCATCGGCCCGCCGACGGACGAGGGGTTCTACTACGACGTGACGAACGTCGACCTCGACGCCGACGACCTGGCGGAGATAGAGGCGGAGATGGAGGCCATCGTCGAGGAGGACCTCCCGGTGGAGCGAGAACTCCGCTCGCGCGAGGAGGTCCTCGAACAGTACGAGGACAACCCGTACAAACTCGACATCCTGAACGAGGAGGCCGCCGACGAGGAGGAACTCTCCTTCTACGTGCAGGGGGAGTTCTCCGACCTCTGCAAGGGACCGCACGTCGAGTCGACGGGCGACGTCGGCGCGGTGAAACTGCTCAACATCTCCTCGGCGTACTGGCGCGGCGACGAGGACAACGAGACGCTGACGCGCGTCTACGGCACGGCGTTCGAGTCCGAGAAGGACCTGACGGAGTACATGGAACTGCGCGCGGAGGCCGAGGAACGCGACCACCGCAAACTCGGACAGGAGATGGACCTGTTCTCCATCCCCGAGGTGACGGGGCCGGGACTCCCCCTCTATCACCCGAACGGCAAGCGCATCCTCTCGGAACTGTCCGGCTTCGCGGAGTCGCTGAACCTCGACGCCGACTACGAACCCGTCGAGACGCCGCACCTGTTCCGCACGGAACTGTGGAAGCAGTCCGGCCACTACGACAACTACGTGGACGACATGTTCCTCCTCGACGTGAACGACGAGGAATATGGACTAAAACCGATGAACTGTCCGGGCCACGCGACCATCTTCGACCAGCACTCGTGGTCGTACCGTGACCTGCCGGTCCGCTACTACGAGGACGGGAAGGTGTACCGGAAGGAACAGCGCGGCGAACTGTCCGGCCTCTCGCGCGTCTGGTCGTTCACCATCGACGACGGCCACCTGTTCTGCCGCCCCGAGCAGATAGAGCAGGAGATTCGGCAGGTGATGGACTCCATCTACGAGGTGCTGGAGACGTTCGGCTTGGAGGCGCACGTCGCCCTCGCGACGCGCCCCGAGAAGTCCGTCGGGAGCGACGAGATATGGGAGCAGTCGGAGACGCAGCTCCGGTCGGTCCTCGACAATCAGAACATCGACTACGACCTCGAACCGGGCGACGGCGCGTTCTACGGGCCGAAGATAGACTTCGCGTTCGAGGACGCCCTCGGGCGCAAGTGGGACGGTCCGACGGTGCAGGTGGACTTCAACATGCCCGAGCGGTTCGACCTGACGTACACGGGCGAGGACAACGAGGAACACCGCCCGGTGATGATTCACCGCGCCCTCTACGGCAGTTACGAGCGGTTCTTCATGGTCCTCATCGAGCACTTCGACGGCAAGTTCCCGCTCTGGTTGGCGCCCGAACAGGTGCGCATCCTGCCCATCTCCGACGACCAACTCGGCTACGCCCACCGCGTGAAGAACGAACTCGGGGACTTCCGCGTCTCCGTCGAGGACCGGTCGTGGACGCTCGGCCGGAAGATTCGGGAGGCGCAGGAGGACAACGTGCCGTACATGCTCGTCGTCGGCGAGAACGAGGCGGAGTCCGGCACCGTCTCGGTCCGCGACCGACAGGAACGCGAGGAGAAGGGCGTCGACATCGAGCAGTTCCGCGACCACGTCGCCGCCGAGTACGAGGAGAAGCGCCTCGAACCCGACTTCCTCGCGGACTGAGGTCGGGGGCGTTCGGCGCTGTGTAGGCGTGTACGCTCGGGTGCGAGGAACACGGCAGTCGGAAACGGAGCGCTCAGCGAGAGTCCATATCTCGGGGCACGACGGGCGTTTCGTAGACGCCGGTTCGTGTCGATTAAAAACTGGGTTTGCCGGAACCGCCGCCTCTGCCCACGTACGTTGCGGTCAAGACGGTGACGTTGTTGATGGGGAACGCTGAGACCACGGTATCGCCTCCTATCCAGCCGAGTGAGTGCTGAGCCGGCGGGGGGTACACGTCGTTGCCCTTCCCGTCCAACGAGTACGGCGCTGAGGGGAGCGGGTCATTTCCCTTGCCATCGAGTGAGTACAGCGACGGAGGGAACGGATCGTCGCCCTTCCCGTCCATGGGTTCGGCCGCTGCTGTTCCGACGGTGCCGGCGACCCCGGCAGTCAAAACGACCGCGGCGAGGAGTGCTCTGATAGCAGTGCGTCCAGCCGTGATGTGGGTGAGTGCCTTCATCACAGATGGATCAAGGAGGGGGTATTCGATGACGATAGACGCTTACTACTGAAGCGGACTCTCGAAAGAGGACTCTAGATAGCTAGAGCGTGCAGAGTCCGTCTCGTACATTTTTCCCACTTCCGTGGCTGTGGCCGCCGGAACAGTCGGCCGCACGAGGTTCGAGACGTGCGCCCTGCACGCAGCACGGCTTGGGAAACCCATCACCCACCAGCCATTTCGACAGGGCCGGCCGTTTCGCTTTTCGGCCAACCTCACTTCGACGTCAGTTCCGCTCTCGTGTCGATGTCGCACCTACGTCGTCGTCTCCGCCGCCGCGTCGGCGTCCTCGTCGCCGTCGTCCGCCGCCGCCCGTTCGGCCCGCCGGTTGGCCGCGGCGAGGCGGTCCAGTTCCGCGGTCAGCAGTCGCTGGAACTCGTCGTCGCGGGCCAGACGCGCGGCCGTCCCGACGTGGCCGCGGTCCCACCTGACGAGGTTCCGGCGGGGTACGTCCCACCGGCGGAGGAGGCTCTCGAACGACGCCGCGGGGGCGACGTCGTCGCGCGCGCCGTAGCAGGCGAGGATGCGTTCGGGCGACAGCGACGGCTTCGCGGGCGGGTTCAACAGCGGCGCGAACTCGTTCAGGTCGTCGCCAGTCCACCCGGCGGCCGTGAGGGCGTCGTCCTCGCCGAGCAACGAGACGAGACGCGACCCCGTGAGGAGTTGCGTGACCGACCCCGCGGCGGCGACGGGGGCCGCGAGGTCCGGGCGCATGGACTCGGGCCAGTGACCGCACCGCCCGGCGACGTGGAGGGCGACGATGCCGCCGAGGCTCAGTCCGCCGACGGCGACGGCGGGCGCACCCTGCTCCGCGCCCACTCGACCAGCACGCCCGCCTCCTGCGCCGCGGCGCCGTAGAGTTCGAAGTGACCGACCGGCCCGCGGGCGAGGTAGGGTTCGCCCGCGTACGACCCGAGGGGTTCGCGGCGGCCGTGCCACGGCGCGTCCGGGAGGACGGACCCGGTAGCCCCGCCGGGCGAGGCGGCGGCCGACGGCCTCCTCCTCGGGCCAGTAGCCCAGTCTGTCGCCGAGCGAACCGAGGCCGGAGAAGAAGACCACCGTCGAGAGTTCGTCGACGGCGTCCTCGGGTTCGTACACCCGCGCCTCGGCGGTGTCGCCGACGTGGAGCGACGGCGTCGCGAACCGGAGGCGGTACTCCACCGTGCCCGGACCGAACACGGTCTTCGACCGGGAGACGCGCGGGAGCGACTCCGTCACCGTGGAGTCGGCGAACCCGTACAGCCGTTCGGGTTCCGCGAGTTCGTGCGCCCAGCGTTCGCGGGCGTCGTCCGGGGGCGGCACGTCGAACGCGACGGGCGGGACGAGGTGGTCGTCGACGAGGAAGCCGAACGCGTCGTCCGGCCGGGCGTGGCGGCGTCGGCGCGGCGGCGTTCGCGTTCGAGAGCGACGCGTTCGTCCGGCGTCGAGTCGTCGTCACCCCAGAACGCCGCCTCCCAGCGCTCCGCGACGTCCTCGTGGCGCTCGCGAATCTCGGCGAACTCGGCGAGTGCCGCCTCGACTCGGTCGTGCAGGTGCGGGGCGGGCGGGGCGTCGGCCTCGCGGAGGAACGCCGCCGGTCCGGCGCCGAGCGACACGTCCGCCGCGGCGCGGGCGCGACGGACGGCGAACTGTCTCGGGAGACGGCGGAGCGAGAGCGTCTCGAACGGTGCCGTCTCGAACAGGCCG
The DNA here is from genome assembly GCF_009741955.1 of Halogeometricum sp. CBA1124. NCBI lineage: Archaea > Methanobacteriati > Methanobacteriota > Halobacteria > Halobacteriales > Haloferacaceae > Halogeometricum > Halogeometricum sp. CBA1124. Next base: position 26,407 of record NZ_WPCD01000016.1, read on the forward strand.
CCGACGGGCGACGCGAGGAGTCGGTGGACGCGCGGTGTGTCGAGTCTGTCCATGGTCCCCGTACGGAGCGAGAACCCATCACTCTATAGTCACGTTCGCGACCGGTCGCTGAACCGAACGGTCGAGGGGGCGGCGGGGAGCGACGACGGCAGAACGGTCAGAGGCCGAAGTCGCTCGTGTCCTCGTAGTGCGCGCCGTGGGAGGACTCGCGTTCGTATATCGGTTCGCGCCGGACGACGGCGGTGCCGCCGGACGGGAGTCCCGCCGCCCACACGTCCTCTAGGAACCAGACCGGTTCGAGGTCCTCGGGAGTGAGGCCGGCCGCGCGTCGAGGTGGTCGAACGCGGCGCTCCGGGTGGTGAACAGGCGTTCGGCGCGGCGCCGCCGGAAGTCGGGCGCGACGTAGCACTGCCACGTCGTCCCGGTGACGACGACGGGGTCGTCGACCCTGTCGTCGGGGTCCAGGTCGCCCCAGCGGTGTCGTAACCAGACGCGCGCGCCGGACTCCGTCTCGCGACACAGTTCCACCTCGCCGAGGACGATGAGGTCCTGGATGGCGCGGGGGATGTTGAGGTCTGGAAACAGGCCGCCGTAGGCGTGTTCGAACTCTTCGGCAACTTGGGAGAGCGACACCACTCCCTCGGGGAGCGAACGGAGCGTCTTCCGGACTCGCTCGTAGGCTTCCTCGGGTGGTGCGTCCTCGCGGAACATCGACCGAAACGAGGAGACGCGCGTGATAAATATCGACCGGTCGGTTATCCCCGGTGATACTCAGAGACGGGACGCCGGTCCGGTCGCCGCGGCGCGGACTCACCACTCGGTGAGTGCGCTCGGACCGAAGTCGTAGGTGAGGATGGCGAGGAAGGAGAACACGCCCGTGATGGCCGACGCGCCGCCGACGTAGAACACCCACGACATCCCCACCTCGGTCATCAGCCACCCGCCGAGGAGGGGCGCGACGACGCTCCCCGGCCGCCAGAGGAGTTCGCGGATGCCGAACGAGGAGGCGACGCCGCCGTCGTCGGTGCCCTCGTCCGCGAACAGCGCCATGCTCGCCGGTTCGCGGAAACTGTCGGCGACGCCGAGCAGTCCCGAGAGGCCGACGAGCGGGAGGAACGCGGCCGAGAGCGGGCCGAGGACGGGGTACGTCTCGGGGAGGCCGAGTGCGGCCCCGATGGCGGGCGAGAACGGCACCGCGAGGGCGACGAGCCCGTACGCGCCGCCGCCGACGAAGACGAACAGCGCGCGGCCGTACTCGTCGGAGAGTCCGCCCGTCTTCGGTTGGAACAGCATGTTGGTGAACTTCTCGGCGACGACGGTGAGCGAGACGGCCAGACTCGTGTAGGCCAGACCGCCGCCGGCAGCGGAGAGGCCCGCGTAGATGGGCACCCACGTGCGGACCAGCGTCACGGCGACGGCGTACTGGGTGCGGAAACTGGCGATGGTGAGGATGCGGCGGTTCAGCGCGAGGTCCGAGAACGGGAAGCCGGCGATGCGCGTGTGGTCCGGTTCGAGGAGGACCCACAGCGTGACGGTGGCGACGGCCATGAGGACGACGATGACGGCGAAGACGGGCGTGAAGCCGGCGGCGTCGTACAGCGCGCCCGCCGAGAGACTGCCGAGGATGGAGGCGGCGAACCGGGCCGCGTTCGCCTTGCCGATGTTGTTCGCTCGCGTCCCCACGTCGGACAGTTCGCCGACCAGCGCCAGCGACATCAGGCCCGCCCCGGTGACGGCGACGCCCTGGAGGGCGCGCGCGCCGACGAAGGCGAGGCTGGAGTCGACCAGCGGAAACAGCGCGTACGAGAGCGTGCCGAGGGCGAGGACGGCGACGAGAATCTTCCCCTTGTCGAACCGGTCGCCGGCCCACGCGAGGGGGACGACGGCGACTGTCTGCGCGAGCGTGAAGCCCGTAGTGTACATCCCGATGACGAACCCGGCACCGAGCGTGAAGAGCCCGAACACCGAGACGCCCGTGGGGTCGAGCGTCTCGATGTAGTCGGGGAGGAGCGTCACGAGCGTGATGAAGCCGAAGCCGCCGGCGAAGCGCGTGAGGTAGAGCGCGTAGAACTGGAGCCTGTCCCGGTTCACGGCGGTACTGCGGAGGAGTGACGAAAAGCGGTTTCGGTTCGAAGGGCGCTGCGCGCGAACGGAGTGCCGCGAGCGTCTCAGTCGGCGTCGTAGCCGTGGCCCGTCGCCGGCGCGGACGTCTCGCCGAGGACGCGGGCGCGAATCGTGTCGCGCTTGACGAGGGCGAACCCGGCGAAGATGGCGAGGAAGCCGACGAGCGTCGTCGTGCTCACGAGGTGGCCGAGGAGCGCCCACCCGGCGACGACGGCGACGACGGGTTCGAGGTAGCCGACGAGGTTTATCTCCGTCGCGCCGACGCGTTCGTGCAGGGCGAAGTAGATGAGGAAGCCGACGACGCCGGAGACGAGCGTCAGGTAGGTGAGCGAGACGACGGCCGTCGTCGTCCACTCGATGGCGGCGGGGGATTCGCCGCGGGCGAGCGACCCCGCGAAGAGGACGGCAGCGCCGACGAGCATCGCCCACGCCTGCATCGACTCGGCGGGAAGCGTCGTCCGGAGCGGTTCCGTGAGGACGGCCCCGACGGCGAAACTCGCCGCGCTGAGGAGGACGAGGACGATGCCGAGGAGGTTCGTCGAGAGGAGGTTCGCGGGGTTCGGGTCGGCGACGACGACGACGCCGACGACGCCCAGGAGGAAGCCGCCGGCGGCGACGTTGTCGAGCGACTGGCCGAGAATCGAGGCGGCTGCGACGGCGGTCAGCACCGGGGCGAGACTGACGACGACGGCGGCGACGGCGCCGGAGACGTGCATCTCGCCGAGGTACAACAGCGCGTGGTAGGCGGCGATGATGAACACGCCGACGACGACGACGCTCAGCCACTCGGGTCTGTCTCTGGGGTACCAGCGGTCGGTGGTGACGACGGCGTACCCGAGGATGAGGGCGCCGGCGATGGCGTAGCGGATGCCCGCGAACAGGACGGGCGGGAAGTGTTCGAGTCCGGCCTCGATGGCGACGAACGACGTTCCCCAGAACGCGGCGAGCGCGAGGAACAGGAGGGCGTTCCAGTTGGACGTATCGGAGCGAATTCGGAGCGACATGGTCGTAGTCGTCATCAGAGATGGCCCTTCTTAAACTTGACTACAATAGTTTCTCGTAACTTCGATTTAGATTCAAGATAGATTCCGTTTTGTGCACGATAGACCAGTATGGACGCGAATCGGTTGAAGATACGCTGTAACATGTCGCGAGCGGAACTTACAACCGCCGCGACGTGGATGCACAGACACCGCGGCCATGGACGAACGAGACATCCGCCTTCTGAAGGCCATATCCGACCTCGAGACGGGCAGCCCCGAACGACTGCACGAGGAGACGGGAATCCCCGTCTCGACCATCCACTATCGGTTGAACAACCTCCGCGAGGCGGGCGTCATCAAGAACGACCTGTACGACATCGACCTGGAGAAGGTCGGACTCGGCGTCACCGTCATCGTGGAGTTGCTCACCGACTACAGCGGACCCCACCAGGACTTCGAGGAGAAGATTCTCGACGTGGAGGGCGTCACGCAGGCGTACTTCACGATGGGCGAGACGGACTTCGTCGTCGTCGCCCACCTCTCGGGGCGGGAGATGGTCGAACGACTCATCACGGACTTCGAGACGATAGACGAGGTGGAGCGGACGAACTCGACGTTCGTCGTCTCCTCGCTTCGGGACAGCGCACGCGTCCTCCAGAACTACGAGTTGGAGACGCTCCTGGACGAACTCCTCGCCGAGTGAGCGCGCCGGCACCCTTTCTCGGGACGAGATAGTTCTTCACTAGTTCGAAATGGTTGCAGAAACCGATAATAAATTCTTTTTCTGCAAACGAGAGTTTAAGATGGAGTAGTGGGTGATAACACTCATGCGTCCCCCCGCCACCAACCCAACCCAGACCGAGACGACCGTAGTCCGCATCGAGTGGCCGATGAACGACCACGGGGCGATGACGGTCCGCGTCGAGGGGTCGAACGAGGTACGCCAACTGGTCGAGTTCGCGGACGGGAACGTCGAAGAGACGATGGCGAAACTCCCGGCCGGTGCGAGCCTCCCCGTGCGGATGGAGTCGCTCAGCACGCGGGGGAACGCCTGGCGCGTCACCGGACTCGTCGGGCGGACCCCGCAGTCGACAACCGACACCTCAGGGCGCGACGACCCGACGCACCGCGGCCACCGTTCCGACAAAGAGTACGGCGAGGCCAAGGAACGCGCCGAGGTGTGAGGGAACCGTCAAGGGGCCGGCCGTCAGCGTCGTCGCGCCGGCGACGAGTCGCTCTCCCACGCCGAGTCGGACGCCGAAGACGGCGGCCGTCCCGAGGACGAGGAGCGAGAGCACGATTCCGGTTCGGTCCGTGGGCATCGGTCGAGATATTCTCTCGAGACTGATAAACACGCGCAGCGGAGTGTAACTGAACGGCCGCGCGGCGTTCGCGACCGATGAGGAACGCTCCTCGTAGGTAGAATGGAGTATTCTCCGAACTGATAGCCTCACGCGCACGGTTTCACCGGAAACCCGGTGTGGTGGCGAGCGGCACAGCTCGCACGGTACGTGTCGTTTCGGTCCGCAGGAAGCGGGCCGGGAGGGAGTTGAACCCCCGACCGTCTGATTAAGAGTCAGACGCTCTCCCTGACTGAGCTACCGGCCCGTACGATTTCTCGTTTCCGCGGGGTAAGTAAAGACCTTTCGTTTAAGCGCGTTGGTGACAGACCGGCACACGGGAGTCGACTCCGCGGGACGCCGTCCCGGTGAAGGAGAGCCGGGTCCGCGCGTCCGCGGCGGTGGGGCCGCGACGAGTCGGTTCGGCGGACTCTCGGAAACGAGTGCTGTTAAGTGTCGTCCGACCAGACGTGAGGACGATATGAGCGCTGGGGTCACGATATCCTCGATGTCCACCTACGCGATTCTCGGTTGCGGGAGCGTGGGCCACGCGGTGGCCGAGGAACTCACAGAGGAGGGGAAAGACGTCCTCATCCTCGACAAAGACGAGAGCCGGGTCGAAGCCCTCCGCGACCAGGACCTGAACGCGCAGACGACGGACATCTCGGACCCCGAAGTCGCCGAGGCCGTCGCCGATCGGGACGTGGTCCTCATCCTCGCCTCGGACGTCGAGGCGAACAAGGCGGCCGTCTCGGCCATCCGCGACCGCAACACCGACCAGTTCGTGGTCGTGCGCGCCTCCGACCCCGTCTCCGAGGACGAACTCGCCGAACTCGGCGCGGACGTGGTCATCAACCCCTCGGAGGTCATCGCCGACTCCGCGCTTCGCTCGCTGGAGTCCGGCGAGTTGGAGTACAGGCGCGCCAACTGGCCGACCTCCTGGAGTCGACGGAGGGGAAGCTGGCCATCCTGACGCACGACAACCCGGACCCCGACTCCATCGCGAGTGCGGCCGCCCTGCAGGCCATCGCCGCCGAGTACGACGTGGAGTCCGACATCCTCTACGACGGCGAGATGGGTCACCAGGAGAACCGCGCGTTCGTGAACCTCCTCGGTATCGACCTCACGCCCCTGTCCGAAGCGCCCGACCTCTCGGAGTACGGCGCGGTGGCCCTCGTAGACCACATGAAGTCGGGGGAACCCGACATCGGCACCGAGGTGGACATCTTCATCGACCACTTCGAACCGGACGAGGGTATCGATCCGATGTTCATCGACGTGCGGCCGAACGTCTCCTCGACGTCGACCATCCTCACGAAGTACATCCAGGAGTTCAACATCAGTCCCAGCGAAGCCGTCGCGACGGCGTTGCTGTACGGCATCCGCGCGGAGACGCTGGACTTCAAGCGCGAGACGACGCCGGCGGACCTGACCGCCGCGGCGTACCTCTACCCGTTCGCCGACCACGACACCCTCGAACAGGTGGAGTCGCCGTCGATGTCGCCGGAGACGCTGGACGTCCTCGCCGAGGCCATCCAGAACCGCGACGTGCAGGGGAGCCACCTCGTCTCGAACGCCGGATTCATCCGCGACAGGGACGCCCTCGGACAGGCGGCCCAGCACCTCCTCAACCTCGAAGGCGTGACGACGACGGCCGTGTTCGGCATCGTCGACAACAACATCTACCTCTCGGCTCGGTCGAAGGACATCCGCATGAACATCGGCAACGTCCTGCAGGACGCGTTCGAGGGCATCGGCGAGGCGGGCGGCCACTCGACGCAGGGCGACGTGGAGATTCCGCTCGGCATCTTCACCGGCATCGAGACGTCCGACGACAACCGCGACACCCTCCTGCAACTCACCGAGGAAGCCGTGCGCCGAAAACTGTTCGAGGCGATGGGCGTCGAGAGCACGGAGAGCGGAAACGGCGGCTGAAATCGGGAAGCGAACGCAGAATCGGCGAGACGATGCGCGTCGGCGAACCTCAGGCGACGAGCGACGACTCTTCTTCTTCGTCGGGTTGCTTCAGACGTTCGATCACGTCGTTGATGAGGATGACGTCGCCGACGGCGCGGACCCAGCGGTAGGGGATGAGGACGCCTTTCCCCGGTTCGATTCGGTTGCGAAACAGTTCGTCGTTGAGTCGTCCGAGCGCGAGTCCGGTGACCGACTGCCGGTCGAGGTCGAGGCGAATGTCGTCGACCTCCCCCACGAACACACCGTTGTTCGAGTAGACCTCGCGCCCGACGAGCGTCGTCAACTCTTCGGGAGTCCCGTCCATGTGCAGTCTCTTGAAGGCATCCGCCTTAATTGTTCGTAGCCGCGGGCCCGCAGACCGTCCAGCGGCCGAGAAAACGGCTGACGAGCGTCAGACAACACGTTCCTCAGGAAGACGTTCTCCGCAGGAGTGAGGTCGGTCCGGCGGCACCGTACGGCGGTCGAGGCGGCGACCCGTCCCCCCGGGCTCAGGGGAACCAGCCCGCCGCCAACTCGGCGTCGTCGACGGTGCCGGCCGCGCGGCGTTTCGCGCCCGCCGACCGGGCGACGGCGTACGACTGGACGACGAAATAGACGGCCCAGAGGACGTAGCCGCCGGCACCGCTGCCGACGACGAGGGGCACCGTCTGGAACGACCCCAGCCCGAACTCGACCAGCGTCTCGCCGACGAGCAGGACGCTGAAGTAGCCGTAGAACCCCGACGCCCACCACATCGCCCCCACCCGCCCCCATCCGGGCTGGAGGTGTTCGGGGAGGCGCGTCGTGTTCATCACGAGGACCAGCGCCGTGTAGGGCCACATCATCACGCCCGACATCGCCGCGCCGACGACGAGGAAGAAGAACGGTTCGCGCCCCTCGAACGGCGACGTGAACAGGAGGATGATGGCGATGCCCCAGAGGCAGAAGCCGGTCAGGACGCGCCAGAACAGCGTCTCCAGGTCCCAGCCGGCCTCTCGCCCGTACACCTCGTAGATGGCGTCGACGCTGTTCCGGACGAACGACTCGACGATGGCGTACTCGGTGGTGAAGAGGGCGACGAACAGGACGAGGAAGACGAGTATCCGCCCGGCGGGGCCGAGGAGGGGGACCACGTCGCCCAGCCACATCTGGAGGGCGTCGGCGGTGGTGCCGGGGGCGTAGCGGATTGCGACGCTCATCAGCGCCGGCGCGACCAGGAACAGGCCGAAGACGAAGGTGAGCAGGTGTTCGAGTTGGACGACGCGCCACCACCCGCGCCAGCGCTTGAGGTTCGTCGTCGTCGGCCGGAAGGTGAAGCCGTCGCGTTCGATGGGTTCGGGGTCGTCGCCGCGGAACGGGTTCTTCACGCGCCCCTGGTAGTTCCCCATGCCGTACCCCTTCTCGCGCGCCCAGAGGCTCTGCGAGAGGTTGAGGTAGCCGCCCGCGCCGGCGAACGCCAGTCCGCCGAGGAAGACGGCTATCTCCATCTCCGGCGGGAGGCTCCCGACGGTCGACGCCGCCGCCGGCAGGTCCGCGAGTTCGACCCACGACCCCGAGACGGCGACGAGGAGGACGGCGGCGACGATGGAGACGAACAGCAGGCCTATCTGGAACACCTCGACGGCGTTGTACATCACCGACGACACCTGATACGAGAGCCAGATGACGACCATCAGTCCGACGGCGATGAGTTTCCACGCCGCGATGGACGCGCCGAGGAGCGTGACGGACCCGGTCAGTCCGAGCGCCGCCGTCCCGACGCGCGCCGCACTCGCGGCCCACCCCGGCCACCCGAGGCTGACGAGTCCGCCGGCGAGGAACAGCCACGGCCAGTGGTCTGCGATGCGCGCGAAGGCGCGAAAGACGCTCTCGCCGGTGGCGAGCGTCCACCGCTGGAGTTCGGTGTTGATGACGAACTGGGTGAGGACGCCGACGACGAACGCCCAGAACAGCGTCCAGCCGTACTGAGAGGTCAGGACGGGCCAAAACAGCGTCTCACCGCTCCCGAGAGACGCGCCGAGCATGATGGCCGAGGGGCCGACGATGTGGCCGACGCGGGGGACGCGCGGCAGGTCCGTCAGGCGGAACGCGCCGCCGTCGCCCCTGTCGGGGTAGTCGTCCGTCTCGCCCGCCCGCTTCAACTCCTCGTAGCGCAACGGGAGGAACCACGTCCCCCGGTACTGCCTGCCCTCCACCTCCGAGGCGTACACCTCGTCGCCGCGGGCCGGGTGGTCCGACGGTCGCTCCCGCCCCTCGCCCCCGCCGTCGTCGCCTGCACCGGGCGCTGACGACCCGTCCGCCGGTGAAGGCGGGCGGTTCTCGTCGTCGGAGGAATCGGAGGACATCGCTGTGACGGGAGTGAGTCTCGCCGGGTCTGTGATAAATTCGGTGGGTCGCTGATAGCAGGTAGCACGCGGGCCGAGGGAGTCGGGCGTCGGTCAGCCCCCGAGGAAGTGCCAGATGTGCCCCCGTTCCTCCGGCGGGTCGACTCCGGGCAGTTGCTTCAGCGCGGGTTGGATGGCGTTCCACCACCCCTCCGCCGACTCGAACCCCGCGGGGTAGTCGTGGTAGACGTCGCGCAGGAAGTCGGCCTTCTTCGCCTCCGGGTGGTCGGCGAGGTACTCGTACGCCGCGGACAACGCCTCGCGGCGGGCGTCGAGCATCGGTCCACTCCCCGGCAGGTCTGCGTCCGCGATGGCGTTCGAGACGGCGGGGCGACGGTCGGGGACCGAATCGGGGTCCTCCGACACCGCTACGGCGTCCTCCTCGGCCGTCTCGGACGCCGTCGTCGACGACTCCGACGCCCCTCCCGTCATCGGCACCCACCAGACGCGGGAGCGCGCCCCGACCTTCCGGGTGGCGAGGTCACCGCGCGCTTCGAGTTCGTTCAGTTTGTTGTGCGCCGTCCGACGCGAACAGTCCAGCGCCTCCATCACGTCCGAGGCGGTGAGCGGTCGCGCGCGGTCCTCGCGCGCTTCGAAGACGGCGAGCACGCGGTCCAGCGGAATGCGGTCCACGTACTGACCGTGCTCGTTCCGGGGGCGCGCGCGAGCCTCCTCGTCCATGGTTCGACCTCTACACACGACAGAATAAGCCTTTGCACACGTGAGCATCGCCACGACACACGTGTGGACAGCCACGATACACGAATGTAGAGGACGGCGCGCCGGTCCGCGGCCGCCGGAGGCGAGACCGCCCGAGAGCCGCCGAATCCGCCTTTTTGACGCTCCGTACGGTCTTTAACCCACCGTGAAACCACCTACACACGAGTGAACTGGCCGCGTCACCGGTTGGGCAGTTTTCGTAATTAACGATAGATATATATCACAATAACTGGGTTCGATATGCCACGATGCACCGCATCAGGCACGAATCTGGAATCGAATCGCTCGGCGAGACGCGAGAGGGGGTAACTCATGGCTAGCACGATGGAGATCCTCGTCTCGTTGCTCCCGCTTCTGACGATAGCCGTCCTCATGGTCGGCTTCTACTGGCCTGCGACGCGGGCCATGCCGGTGGCGTGGCTGGTCGCCATCGCCGCGGGCGTCGTCGGGTGGGGGATGAACGGGACCTGGATCGCCGCCGCGACGATAAACGGCTTCATCACCGCGGCGAACATCCTCTACATCGTCTTCGGGGCGATACTCCTCCTGTACACGCTCAAGCAGACGGGCGCGTTCGACGCCATCAACGCCGGCTTCGCCTCGGTGAGCGAGGACCGCCGGGTGCAGGTGGTCTTGCTCGTCTTCCTGATGGGGTCGTTCATCGAGGGCGCCGCCGGCTTCGGGACGCCCGCGGCCATCGTCGGTCCGCTGCTCGTCGGCCTGGGCTTCCCGCCCCTCGCAGCGGTGGTCATCGCCCTGACGGGCAACCTGATGGCCATCACGTTCGGCGCCGTCGGGACGCCGCTCATCATCGGGATGATAGACATCTTCGAGAGCGTCGACACCATCACCGCCGACGTCGTCGCCAACGGTCCCTACGCCAGCATCGCCGCGTGGGTGGCGGACATCGCGGTGTGGGCCGCGGGGTACCACGTCATCGTCGGCATCGGCCTGCCGTTCATCGGCGTGGCGATGATGACGCGGTTCTTCGGCGAGGAGCGGTCCATCAAGCCCGCTCTCGAAGTCCTGCCGCTCACGCTGTTCGCGTGGGCCGCGTTCTCGGTGCCGTACTTCCTGACCGCCTGGTTCCTCGGACCCGAGTTCCCCGGCCTCCTCGGGGCGATGGTCGGACTGGTCGTGGTGGTCGGCGCGCTACAGGCGGGCTTCTTCCACCCCGACGAGGAGTGGGACTTCGGCCCGGAGGCGGCGTGGCCGGACCACTGGGTCGGCGACATCGAACCCGGCGAGACCACGTCCGACGACGGGGCCATCGCCGCCGACGGCGGGGCGGTGCAGTCGAGCGTCCCCACCGCGTCGATGCCGCTGTGGAAGGCGTGGACGCCGTACGTGCTCGTCGCGGCGTTGCTCGTCGTGACGCGCGCCTTCGACCCCGTGAACGCGTTCGTCACGATGGACGTGTTCACCATCACCTGGTCGGGGCTCCCCTTCACCGGGGACAGCATCCTCGGAACGGGACTCACGAACGACTTCGCCCTGCTGTACCTGCCGGGCGCGGTGTTCGTCGCCGTCCACCTGCTGACGATTCCGCTCCACGGCATGGACGGCGGCGAGGTCAAGGCGGCGTGGACGGAGACGATAGAGAAAGTCGCGCCGGCCGTCATCGCGTTGCTGTTCGCCGTCGCGACGGTGCAGATAATGCTCCAGTCGGGGGCCGCGACGGGCACCGACAGCATGCTCATCGTCCTCTCGGAGGGGATGGCGAACGTCGCGGGCGGCGTCTATCCGTTCTTCGCGGCCTACGTCGGCGCGTTCGGCGCGTTCCTCGCGGGGTCGAACACGGTGTCTGACATCCTGTTCGGCACGTTCCAGTACGGCGTCGCCGAACAGATCGGCACGCCGCGAACGATAATGCTCGGGGCGCAGGCCGTCGGCGGCGCCATCGGCAACCTCATCGCCGTCCACAACGTCGTGGCCGCCCTCGCGGTCGTCGGCCTCGTCGGCGAGGAGGGGCGGGTCATCCGCCTCGAACTCATCCCGCTGGTCTACTACGGGACGGCGACGGGCCTCCTGGCACTCCTGTTCAGTTACGTGCTGTTCCCGGGGACGTTCTGAGCCGGCGACCCGCCGGACGCCGTCGCGTCCGCCGACGGCCCGTCGAACGACGACCGCCGCACCGCACGCCGACCGAACCAGACGAACTACCCGCTACGGGTGTCTTTATTTGACTCACACCACTCGACTTAGAGGACAACTCACACATGGCATCGAACTCTCGTGAACACACCGCCGACCCCGCCGTCGACGGCGACGCGAACTACGACTACGCCAGCGACGACGTGGCGCGTCCGGCACTGGTCTCGGACCTCGAATCGCTCGTCGACGGCGACGTGCGGTTCGACACGTACTCGCGTCAACTGTACGCGACGGACGCCTCGGCGTACGAACAGACGCCGCTCGGCGTCGTCATGCCGGAGTCGACGGACGACGTCGTCGCGGTGATGGAGTACTGCGCGGAGCGAGAGATTCCGGTCCTCCCCCGCGGCGGCGGGACGAGTCTCGCCGGGCAGGCGGTCAACGAGGCCGTCGTACTCGACCTGATGAAGCACATGGACGGCCTCCGCGACGTGGACCCGGAGGCCGAGACGGCGACGGCGCAGGCGGGCGTCCGACTGGGCGACCTGAACGCCGAACTCGAACCGCACGGGCTGAAGTTCGCGCCCGACCCGGCGTGGGGCGACAAGTCGGCGCTCGGCGGCGCCATCGGCAACAACTCCACCGGCGCGCACTCGCTGAAGTACGGCAAGACCGACTACTACCTCGAGTCGGTCGAAGTCGTCCTCGCCGACGGGTCGGTGGCGACGTTCGGCGAGATGGCGGTTGAGACGCTCCGTGAGACGGGCGACCCCGAGGGGTCGCTGGAGGAGCGAATCTACGCCGAAGTCGCGCGCGTCCTCGACGAGGAGGCCGACGAGATAGCCGAGCGCTACCCCGACCTGAAGCGCAACGTCTCGGGCTACAACCTCGACATGCTGGTGGACGAGATGCGCGGCGAACGCCGCCTGCCCGACGACTCGGGCGTCGACCCCGACAGCGAACCGGGGACGGTGAACCTCGCGCGACTCCTCGCCGGGTCGGAGGGGACGCTCGGCATCGTCACCGAGGCGACGGTGTCGCTGGAACCCGTCCCGAACACGGCCGCCGTCGCCCTCCTCACGTACGACGACGTGCTGGACGCGATGGAGGACGTGGAGCCCATCCTCGAACACGGCCCGGCCGCGGTCGAGGTGATGGACGACGTGTTGCTCGACTTGGCCCGGCAGACGCCGGAGTTCGAGGAGGTGGTCGGGATGCTCCCCGACGGGACGGACTCGGTCCTCCTCGTGGAGTTCTACGCCGACGACGACGACCACGGCCGCCAGCAGGTGGCCGACCTCATCGCCGACCGCGTCCCGGGCGGCGACAGCGAGGCCGACCCCACGGACGGGGCGTCGGCGACGACGGAGAAACCGCACACCGCCGTCGCCGCGATGGAGGCGTACGACGCCGACACGCGCGCGAAGTTCTGGAAGATGCGCAAGTCCGGGCTACCCATCCTCCTCTCGCGGACGACCGACGACAAGCACATCGCCTACATCGAGGACACGGCCATCCCGGCGGCGAACCTCCCGGAGTTCGTCGCGGACTTCCAGGACATCCTGGAGGACGAGGGCACGTTCGCCTCCTACTACGCTCACGCCGGTCCGGGCGTCCTGCACATCCGCCCGCTGGTGAACACGAAGACGGTGGAGGGGCTGGAGACGTACGAGGCCATCGCCGACCGAGCGACGGACCTCGTGGTGAAGTACGGCGGTAGCGTCTCGGGCGAACACGGCGACGGCCGCGCCCGAACCCAGTGGAACCGAAAGCTGTACGGCGACGACCTGTGGGCGACGTTCCGCGACCTGAAGACGGCGTTCGACCCCGACTGGCTCCTGAACCCGGGGAACGTCTGCGGCTATCAGGACGACGAGGAACGCCCCGAGGACGCCGGCGGGGCGACGGCGCACGACATGACCGAGCACCTGCGGTTCTCGCCCGACTACGACTTCGACGCCGGGTTCGACCCCGCGCTGAACTGGGAGAACGAGAACGGCTTCCAGGGGATGGTCGAACTCTGTCACGGCTGTGCGGGCTGTCGCGGCCCGCAGGAGACGACGGGCGGCGTGATGTGCCCGACGTTCCGCGCCGAGGAGGAGGAGATGCTCTCGACGCGCGGGCGGTCGAACATGCTCCGGCAGGCGATGAGCGGCGACCTGGAGCCCGAAGCGCAGTTCGAAGACGAGTTCGTCGAGGAGGTGATGGACCTCTGCATCGGCTGTAAGGGCTGTCTGAAGGACTGTCCCAGCGGGGTCGACATGGCGAAGATGAAGGCGGAGGTGACCCACGAGTACCACCAGCGGAACGGGTCGAGCCTCCGCGACAGGCTGTTCGCCAACATCGACTCGCTGTCGAAACTCGGGAGCGCGTTCGCCCCGCTCTCGAACCTCGCCTCGAAGGTGCCCGGCGCGCGCCTCGCCATGGAGAAGACGCTGGGCATCGCCGCCGACCGGGAGTTGCCCGAGTTCCACCGCGAGTCGTTCGTCGACTGGTTCGAGTCGCGCGGCCGGGCGGGCATCCCGGAGGCGCAGGCGGAGTCGAAGGTGCTGCTGTTCCCCGACACGTACACGAACTACAACCACCCCGAGGCGGGGAAGGCCGCCGTCCGCGCCCTCGAAGCCGCGGGCGTCCACGTCCGCATCCCCGACGGCGTCACCGGGTCGGGCCGACCGCCGCACTCGAAGGGGTTCGTCGACCGCGCCCGCGAACAGGCGGCCCAGAACGTCGAAGCACTCGCCCCTCTCGCCGCCGAGGACTGGGACGTGGTCGTCGTCGAACCGTCCGACGCGGTGATGTTCCAGCACGACTACCTGGACCTCCTGTCCGGCGAGGACGTGGAGACGGTGGCGGCGAACACGTACGGCGTGATGGAGTACTTCGACACGTTCCGACTGCTCGAACGCGACGTGGTGGAGACCGGCGGACCGTCGCTGTCGCTGACGTACCACGGCCACTGCCACCAGAAGTCCACGAAGAAGGACCACCACGCCGTCGGCGTCCTGCGCCGGGCGGGCTACCGCGTCGAGCCACTCGACTCCACGTGCTGCGGGATGGCGGGGTCGTTCGGCTACGAGGCCGAACACTACTCGATGTCGAAGGCCATCGCCCAGAACCTCTACGACCAGGTGGACGCCGCCGGCGGCGACACGGTGGTCGCCCCCGGCGCGTCCTGCCGGTCGCAACTCGCCGAGAGAGAGGGCGAGACGGAGGGCGAACCGCCGCACCCCGTCGAGATGCTCGCCGACGCCATCGCCTGAGCGAACGGTCGAGACCGACCGCGACCGCTCTCGTCGCTCCGGTTCGCCCTCACGCCTCGGCGCGGGCGGACACCGACTCGACCACGTCGCCGAGGACGTCGAGGGCCGCCGCGACGTGGTCGGGGTCG